>JAQSXD010000172.1 GCA_029266295.1 Bacillota bacterium
CAGACGTCCACCATCTTCAGGAGATTACATCATCTCTGGGCCAGGCAAACTATATCTGAATCATAAAAATGGAGGAAGAATAAAATGAAACTCGCATTACCTACCCGCCAAAACCAAATTGACAGCCACTTCGGACATTGTGAATATTTTACAGTATTCACAGTGGACGATAGCCGCAAAGAAATTATTGGGCAAGATCTTGTGGGCTCCCCGGAGGGCTGCGGCTGTAAATCGAATATTGCTTCTGTCCTCGCGGAAATGGGCGTCTCGCTCATGCTTGCGGGCAATATGGGTGACGGCGCCGTCAACGTATTGAACAGTGCCGGAATCGAGGTTCTGAGAGGCTGCTCCGGCGATGTCAGAGAAGTTGCTCTGAGCTGGCTCAGCGATACGTTGTCTGATTCCGGAGAAAGCTGCCATGAACACGAACATGGTCATGAATGTCATCACTAAATTCTGCATGTTACTTTTTTTCTCATAATTTGAAAAACTCCATTTTCTTTGAAAGGAAATGGAGTTTTTATATGGATTACGATCATTCTCCATGATCGAAACGCTTGATCGTCTAGATTTTCTTGATAGGCGCCAGATCTCTTGCCAGCTTTTTCACCCCGACAGAATCAAACGCTACGGTGATCGTGCTGCCTTCGATTGAGAGCACCAGCCCTTCTCCGAATTTATTATGGCTGACCTTGTCCCCCTGCGCAATCGCACCGGCACCGCTGCTTCCTTTGCTTGCCGGCGGCGGCGTGGTCTGCGCCTGTTTAATATATTTCAGCTGCTCAAAGGGCCGGAAAATATTCGTATTGGAATAGCCGTCGTTGCCGCCGCTCTGACTCCAGCCGCCATTTCCTCCGGAACCGGAATAATCGGAAGGCGTGCTCTTCTTTTCATAGATCCCGTCACCCTCTACCAGCTTTTTATTCAGTTCTCTCAAAAACTGAGATTCCTTCGTATACTCTGTCTTACCGTAAAGGGTTCTCACCTCAGCACTGGTGAGATACAGCTTCTGCATGGCTCTTGTCATTCCCACATAACAGAGGCGGCGTTCCTCTTCAATGCCGTCCGGTCTGTCAAACGCTCTCCAGCCCGGAAACAATCCGTCTTCCATCCCCGGCATGAATACAACGGGAAATTCAAGTCCCTTTGCGCTGTGCATGGTCATCAGTACAACCGCATTTTCTCCCGCATCATGATTATCAATTTCCGCCATCAGGGCGATTTTCTCCATGAATTCTGCCAAAGACAGCTGAGGATTATCTTTTTCATAGTCATAAATAACGGATTTGAATTCCAATAAGTTTTCGATCCGTCCTTCTGCTTCTACGGTATTTTGCGCCTCAAGGCTTTTAATATAACCGGTCTTCACCAGCAAACCATCGTAAATATCGGAAACTTTGAGGTTGTCCTTTTCCTGGCTGTAGCTGCTTAAAACCGAGATCATTTCTCTGACGCTGTCTGCCCCTTTTGCAGGAAGCCCATCTACGGTCTCATCATCAGTAAGCGCTTCAAATAAGCTCTCTCCCCTTACGGACGCAAGGGTTCGCAGCTTCTCGAGGGTCTTCTCACCGATGCCCCGCTTCGGTTCGTTGATGATACGGGTCAAGCTCAGATCATCGGCCGGGTTCTGCACCAGCCGCATATATGCCATGATATCCTTAATTTCCTTGCGGTCATAGTATCTTGTACCGCCAAGGACGCGGTAAGGCAGCTCTCTGGCTGAAAGCGCTTCTTCAAAGGTTCGGGACTGAGCATTGGTTCTGTAGAGGATGGCGAAATCACTGTATCTCATATCCTTTGTATGGATATGGTCTATTTCCTGCGCAATATATCTGGCTTCGTCCTTCTCGTTGTCCGCCCTGTAGTACTTGAGTTTTTCTCCCTTTTCCTTATCGGTCCACAACTTTTTATGTTTTCTTCCCTTGTTCTTCTCAATAACAGAATGGGCAGCTTCGAGAATATTGCCGTGGGAGCGGTAATTCTGCTCCAGTTTTATTACCTTTGTATTTTTAAAGTCCTTCTCAAAATCCAAGATGTTTTTGATATCGGCGCCACGCCATTGATAGATACACTGGTCATCGTCGCCTACCACACAGATGTTGTGATGCGCATCCGCCAGCAGCCGCACAAAGCGGTATTGCATAAAGTTCGTATCCTGATACTCGTCCACCATGATGAAACGAAACTTGTCCTGATAATACGCCAGAACTTCATCATCCTTTTCGAAAATCTGCACCGTCCTCAGGATCAAATCGTCAAAGTCCATGGCGTTATTTTTTTTCAGCACGGCTTCATATGCTGCATACAGTTCATAAATGATTTTACTTTTAAAGTCCATCCCGTTGATCTCAGCGTACTTCTTTGGGCTGACACCCTTTTCCTTGCAGTCGCTGATGATACTCAGAACATAGGACGGCGTGTATTTTTTCTCATCCACATTCTGCTCTTTGATGCAGTTTTTAATAACCACCTTCTGATCGGTGGGATCATATACTATAAAATCCTTTGTATACCCTAAACGTTCTCCGTATTTACGAAGGATGCGCAGACAAGCAGAGTGGAAGGTCAGAATCCACATATTGATTCCTTCCCCGATCAGCGACTCCACACGTTCCCGCATCTCTCTTGCAGCCTTATTGGTAAACGTGACGGCAAGAATTTGATAGGGGGCAACGCCTTCTTCTCTGATCAGATAGGCAATCCGGTGGGTCATAGTGCTTGTTTTTCCGCTGCCCGCGCCCGCCAGAATCAGCAGCGGCCCTTCTTTATGTACCGCGGCTTCTCTCTGCTGCGGGTTCAGTTTGTCCAAATAATCCATATGTTTTTTCATGAAAGATAGTTCCTGTGATCCTTTCCATTCATTTGCAAAGACTCGAAAAAGCAATCGCACCTCTTCCGCTTGAAAGAAAGATTCCAATCCCTTCGCCTACATATTATTTTAGCATAAGTCAAGGTCTTTGAGAACTGATGTTTTTTACCATGAACTAGTCTGGAATGCCTAGTATACCCCTTGTCATATATTCTCCGATATCTGTAGCGTTCAGAAGGATTCTTTCATAGATTTCGATTTCTCTTTCAAAATCACCGGTAAGATAAGCTCTGGCTTCCTGCAGATAGAGCGCGATATCATTATAAAGATACTGCTTCCACAGGGCTTCCTCCCAGTATGGGAACTGTCCCAAGAAGGAGGCAATTTCATCAGCATTTCGATAGAGCTCCATCGTGAATTGACCGGCAGCATCCTGATCTTCATTGGCGAGCGCTTCGTTAAGCTGCGCCTGTATCACCAGATGCTTTTGAAAATAACCAAGAAATTCCTGAGCAATACGTTCACCAAAGAATACCCTTAACGTATTGTAGAATTCTATAGGAAGATCATATAGGCGCTTCCTGACCGCCTGATTCTGGGGAAGATCCAGAAACGTGCTGATCATAAGGGATCTGGTCCAAATTGCGTAACGATTCCATAGCATGATCAGGTTGGTAAGGATATTTAGTTCTTCAAAAGTATACCTTCTCTCAAGAGGAATCGTATCCTGCAATTTTCTCATCACGACGCTCCTTTCTATCACGGTTTTCTTATAACAATAATATATGGTTCTGAGACGGAAATGTTCTTCCATCCAAAACGCGAAAAAGCCGGCTGATGCCGGCCTTTTCTGCTTATTCATTCTATAAGGTACTTAAGGAAACGCTGATTAATAATTTCTGGCTTTTAGTTCAAAGTAAGCCTTGGGATGATCGCAAACAGGACATTTTTCGTATGCCTTCTGGCTGGTGTAAACATAACCGCAGTTTGCGCACTTCCATTCAACAACAGCATCCTTTTCGAATACTTTGCCTTCTTCGATATTTTTCTTTAATGCTCTATATCGTTCTTCATGTTCTTTTTCCACTTTTGCAACGCCTTCCATCTGAGCGGCGATTTCAGGGAAGCCTTCTTCTCTGGCTACTTTCGCCATGTTTGCATACATATCGGTCCATTCGTAGTTTTCGCCTTGAGCAGCATCCTCAAGATTCTCAGAAGTTGTTCCAATTCCATGTGCAAGCTTGAACCACAATTCAGCGTGCTCTTTTTCATTAGCAGCTGTTTCAGTAAAGATCGCGGAGATTTGCTCATAGCCCTCTTTCTTTGCCTTGGAAGCATAATAAGTATACTTATTTCTCGCCATTGATTCCCCCGCAAAAGCTGACAGCAGGTTTTCCAGTGTCTTGGTCCCTTTTAAATCCTTCATTCTTTCTTTACCTCCATGTTCTAAAATTATAACTGCCGAGACTGCAGGTACCGAAAGATGCCTGTCCTTCGTTGCCAGAAAACGCAGCCTCAGATCTTTAACTAGACTAATTATACCTTATTTCGTTAAGGTTAAAACATAGTATCAACGTTTTTTACCAGATTGATCCACATCATAGGGATTATCCTGCAATCCACGTAATGCCTCATATTATTTTACAGTGCTTCCCCGTTAAGTTTTTGTCGAAGCTTGTCCATTGACATTTGATTATTTACTGCGGATTTGGCCTCCATCGCAATTGATGCCGCTGCCATGCCTAGTCTAGCAGTCTTTCCGATTCCAAATCCTTTTAAGATTCCGTGGATCACCGCTGCCGAGAATGCATCTCCGGCTCCCGTGGCACTGATCATTTCGATCGGTTCAGGCCGCATCAGTCCCGTATCCTTATCGTCCATATAGAATACGCCACCGGCACCCAGTGTGATAAAAACTCTCTGAACGCCCTGGCTGATAAACCAGCGTGCTGCCTCTTTCAGATCCTGCTCACTTAAGATGCTCAGACCGGAGATCGTTTCCGCTTCCATCCGGTTGGGTTTCACCGTATGAAACCTGCCGATCACCCCTCTGGCACGCTCTGCTTTGGCGACGGATACAGGATCCAGAAAAATCGGAATATCCTTTAGCTTTCTTGTGGCATATTCAAGCGTATCTTCTGTCAGATTGGTATCAATGCCGACTACCTTTGACATTTTTAAAGGTTCCAATGCTTCTTCCAGAAAGTCTATCGAAATTCTCTCCAAAACATCCATATTGCACATTGCCAGCTCCATATCCCCCACAAGGTTCAGAATAGACATATAGACCGCGGTGTTTTCTTCCGGAAGGAGACGAACATGCTCCACCCCCACGCCCAGATCTTGAAGCTCTCTGACTGCGCCTCTCCCCGGCAGATCATCTCCTGCTACAGAGATAAAGTTCACCTTGGTGCCCAGTCTTGCAAGGTTTTCGACGATGTTTCTGCCCACTCCTCCATAGGAGATGGCGATTTTACCCGGGTTGGAATCTCCATAAATCAGACGGTTATGTGGATGCCCTTCAATATCCGCTGTGATTCCTCCGATAATACTTACTTCACTCATACAAAAATACTGCCTCCAATGAATTCTCTTATAATTGAATTGTTAACGATGATGGAATCTTCCTCAATCGTTTTAAAGAACTGCAGGAATTTCAACATTCTCACTGCTTCGCTGTACTCCGGTTCCTCCCGCGTAATGTTCTTCAGAAGCGGTTCCGCATACTTTTTCAGCACTGCAAGCTCATAAACATGCACCGAGTTGAAGAACACATCCGCTTCTCCGTTAAATGGGAAAATATTTTTATCTTCGCCCTTTCGAACCTTGGGCCAGGCATTAATCGTGTTCTGAGCAGAATGACCCCGAAATTGATAATCCCTTACCATTCGCCTTAGCATTCTGGCATCCGTAGTCGGAATACGGTTATGCTCGTCGATGTTCAACGACGTCAGCGGGCTGATATAAATCTTAAATTTTTCTTCATCTGAAATTCCATTCGTCAGCTGTTTATTCAAACCATGAATTCCTTCTATAATAATGGGTTGGCCTTTCTTTGCCCTGGTAATTCTCTTGCCGAAAATTTTGGTACCATGCATAAAATCAAACGTCGGAATATCTACCTCATTCCCCAAAAGCAAAGCGTTCATATCCCTATTAAAAAGATCCAGATCGAGCGCTGTGATATCCTCGAAATTCGGTTCGCCATGCTCATCATGAGGCGTCTGGGTCCTCTCCACAAAATAATCGTCGGTACCAAGATACAGCGGTTCCTGACCGTTTACTCTTAGCTGTATGGTAAGTCTCCTTGCGAAGGTGGTCTTTCCCGAAGAAGACGGTCCAGAAATCAAAACGATTCTTTTGTTCTGTTTGGTGATCATATCTGCGATCTGCGCAATTTTCTTTTCATGCAGTGCTTCCGAAATCTGAATGATTTCTCTGTACTCACCGCTGTCAATCTTTTCGTTCAGATCGCCTACATAAGCAATCCCCATGAGACGGTCCCATTTTTTGGTCTCGCCGAAGACCTTATAAAGAAGTATCTCGTCTTTAAATTCAGGAATCCGTCCGGGATCTGAAGGATGGGGAAAGCGCAGCAATACGCCTCTTCTGTATTTTCTCAGTTCAAAATGGCTGACGTATCTCGCCGAGGGAACCATCTGTCCGTAGAAAAAGTTTCGAAACCCGCCAATCGAATAGAATGGCAGCAGGTCCACATCGGAACGCTGCAGCATCCTTGCCTTTTCATTATGACCTGCCTCAAGAAGAACCTTCATCGCATCTTCCCGCATCATGATCTCCTTTTCAAAAGGAGCATCATCCTTCACAAGCTGCTGCATTCTCTGTTCAATGGTGTTGACATCTTTTATTGTCAGTGGGCGCTGCATTTTTATTTCAGTATATAACCCTTTGTTGAGGGAGTTGTCAATTTCAACAGGAACCTTCCCCAGAATGTCTTGGATCGCTTTCAAATAAAGAAGCGAAAGACTTCTCTGATAAATCAAATTTGCTGCCTGATCCCTCATATCCAGAAATTCAATGCTGCAGCTATTTTCAATCCGTTTGGTCAGCTCGCTGATTTTGTTATCAACCTTTGCGGCTAGTACCGTATATGGCAGATCCTGATATTCTGAGATCAGCTGTTCAATGGTTGTCCCCTTTTCCACCATTCTTTCAAAAGGCAGCTCACGCGGTCCTGTTTTTAATTGAATGATCATATCCATTACTGATTTCCTCTCCTTTTTTATATGCCAATTTCTTTTTACTCGTTTCATTTTTTCATTTTCATAATCATTTTATCATAATTTTGGTGAAATGTGGGCATAATCCTGTTTGAAAGGAGTGATGTAAATGAGAAATCTAGCTCTTATTTTAGTTATTATCGGTGCAGTTAACTGGGGACTGATCGGTTTTTTCCGATATGATCTAGTCTCAAGTATTTTTGGCGGTCAGTATGATGTTGTGAGCAGAATCATCTTTGCAATCGTAGGCTTGGCAGGCATCTACGCGATTTCCTTCTTCTTCAGAAATCGTGAATCAATGCAATCCTGACTACCGAATCGCATTAGATAAAACAATGAGGGCAGTATGGAAATAAAATGTTTTCCATACTGCCCTCCATTTTTGTTGTGTTATCGCTTATAATATCATTATTTTTTCCAAATTTCCTGTGTTGACAAAACAATTTTCTCACTGTAATATAGTATCCATATACAGGAAAATGATTTTGACGAAAAATCAGCAAATAAAAATCTGTGATTTACAGTTGGAATTTCCTCAGCGGTTCTAAGAACCGGACAGAATGCTAAAAGCGATGACAGGGTAAAGTAAGTTATTCTTTTCGTTTACAGAAAATCGGATAGGATGAGAGCCGATGGCGAAGGTTTAGCTGAAGTTCCCCCTTGAGCTTGCATATTGAACTCAAAAGTAGATGTGCACGGATTCCTCCGTTATCGGGATAAGGATTTTATGTCCGGAGTGGCTGTAAAGCAAAAAGAGTGGTACCGCGGGTTTCCCGTCTCTTATGAGACGGAAAACCCTTTTTTTATTTGGTTATGTCC
>JAQSXD010000173.1 GCA_029266295.1 Bacillota bacterium
ATCGGCAGAAAACCAGTTCCCTCATATACCATCTCTTTTCCGTCTCTGTTCAGTCCCTTCATCTTAATATATTCCGGACGTTCTACGGTTCCAATATATCCGGGCAGACTCAAGCAGCCTTCATCTTCGCTCTGGGATCCTTCTGTTTCAAGAATCTCAGGATTAATCATCTCAATGAGTTCACCATCTACTTCAGCAATGAACATTCTCTTCAGAATGCCTACTTGAGGTGCTGCAATGCCCACACCATTCTTCTCTCTCATGGTTTCAATCATGTCGTCAAGAATCATACGGATATGATCATTGATCTCCGTAACTTCTTTTGCTCTTTTTCTTAAAATTTCGTCGCCTTCCTGTACAATGTTTCTTAATGCCATTCAAACCTCTCCTCAATATTACCAATGAAAATCGACGGCCTGGCCGTCCACTTATAACCAAGTGTCTTGTTATAAAAAACTATATGGATTTACGTCAACAGAAATGAGATGTTTTGCATTTCTGTTGGTGCTTATTTTCAATCTGATGTTATTCAGCACCTTTGAATAAGCTTTCCGCTTGCCGGGAAAGCATTTGATCAGCAGCTGATAACGGTAAAGTCCTTTTATCTTGTTCATCGGGGCCGCTTGGGGGCCAAGCACATAGCGCCGCTCCTCCTCGCCCACACCCCGAATAAATTCTTCCGCGATCTGTCTGCACAGTTCCAATGCATCTTTTTCCTTCTCCGCAGACAAAACCACCTGAATCAGATCGCTAAAGGGGGGATACCCAAGCTGCCTTCTCAGCATCGACTCGGACTGATAAAAGGCGTCGTAATCATGACCTCTAGCGGCCAGAATTGCATAATGATCCGGATGATAGGTCTGGATCAGAACCCTGCCCTGGCGATCTCCTCTGCCGGCTCGCCCTGCAGCCTGTGTGATCAGCTGAAAGGTTCGCTCTGCAGAACGAAAATCCGGCACATTCAGGGTAATATCAGCAGATATGATTCCAACCAGGCCGACATTGGAAAAGTCCAAGCCCTTCGCCACCAGCTGCGTACCAATCAATATATTAGTTTTACCCTTTCTGAAGGAATTTAAAATCTTGTCTATGCTGCCTTTTTTGGTTGTGGTGTCTAAATCCAGGCGATCGATGTGATCGTCGGGGAAAATTTCCCGGGTCAACTCCTCCACTTTTTCTGTACCAGTCCCGAAATGTTTGATGTATTTCCCACCGCAGTCGGGGCAAAGTGTAGGAACCTTCTCACTATGACCGCAGAAGTGGCATACCGCTTCATTTCTGGACTTATGATATGTAAGTGAAATACCGCATTCCTTGCATTTCATTACGTAGCCGCAGGATCTGCAGGATACAAAGGTTGAGTATCCTCTTCTGTTCAAAAAAAGAATGACCTGCCTTTTTTCTGCGAGGTTTTTCTTGATCTCCTCATAGAGAGATACACTGAAGATCGAACGATTTCCCTGCTTCAGTTCCTCCCGCATATCGACAATTTCAACATCGGGAAGAGGCGTGCCATTATATCGCTCTTTGAGCAGAATCTTGTGATATTCTCCCTGTTCCGCTTTATAGGAAGATACCAGTGAAGGGGTTGCGCTCCCAAGAAGGACCACCGCTTGATTTTTTTTCGCCCGTCTGATCGCGACTTCCACCGCGTCATATTTCGGAGTCATATCAGATTTATAGGTCGTTTCATGCTCTTCATCAAGTACGATTGCCCCTATGTTTTCCAGCGGTGCAAAGATTGCGGAACGCGCACCGATGACAATCTTCACCTCACCACGGCGAATTCTCATCCATTCGTCATATCGCTCTCCCAGAGACAGCTTACTATGAAGAACCGCAATCTGTTCCGTTCCAAATCTTCCGATAAAACGGTCTATGGTCTGAGGCGTCAGGGAGATTTCTGGGACCATCATAATTGCAGTTTTCCCTCTCCCGATACAATCCTCAATGACTTTCATATAAATTTCCGTCTTTCCGCTTCCGGTCACACCGTGAATCAGAAAGACTCTATGTTCCCCTGCTGCAATAACAGGCCGGATTGATTCCACTGCATTCTTTTGCTCCGGAGTCAGTGCTTTCCCTCCTGACGCTTCCCCCGTCGCATCCTTGTAAGGCGTCCTTATCTTCCCTCTTTTCGAAGAGGTTCCTGCCGGGGTAAAGCACTTGATGGCATCAATATACCTGCAAAGGTACTGTCGTTTCATCCAGATACATGTAGCAACCGCCTCTTCGCTTAAAGAAATCTCCGGGTCAACGGCATCAACCGCTTTGAGGCCTTTGATCTCTTCCGTCAGCTGATCCGCAGTTTGAATGACATAGGCCTCTTTAATACGATTCCCCATGGCAAATGGGACGGTAACCTTACTGCCCACCCTTACATTGTCATCTCCACAGCTGTAAGTATACAAATTGTCCGTATGATCCGTATTATTGTCGATTACTACATTAACATATTTCATTTTTTCTCTTTTCAAATCATTATAATAAGAAGATATTATTTGCCTTGCATTCTTCTATCATATCTTCCGGCCAGACAGAAACCTGAACCTCACCGATATGGGCTTTCCGAAGGAAGAACATGCACAGTCTTGACTGTCCGATTCCGCCGCCGATACTGTAAGGAAGCTCCTTATTGAGAATCGCTTTATGAAATGGCAGTTCTGTCCTATTTTCAGCATCAGCAAGCTTAAGCTGCTTCAACATGGAAGTTTCATCAACACGGATTCCCATGGAAGAAATCTCATAGGCGATGCCAAGAACGTCGTTCCACAATACGATATCTCCGTTCAGTTCCCAGTCATCATAGTCAGGAGCTCTTCCGTCATGAGGCTCGCCGGATTTCAATCTACCGCCGATCTTCATGATGAATACCGCTCTCTTTTCTTCCGCGATCTTATCTTCTCTCTGTTTTGGAGTCAGCTCAGGATAAAGATCTTCCAATTCCTGTGTGGTAATAAAAAAGATTTCATTGGGCAGCTCCGTCTGGATATCCCTGTAAATTCTGTTGACATAATCGCCCAGATTCTTCATTGCGTTATATATGGTGATCACAGTTTCCTTGAGATACTCTTCGCTTCGATCGGACTGGCGGATGGATTTTTCCCAGTCCCACTGATCCACATAGATGGAATGCAGGTTATCCGCTTCCTCATCCCTGCGAATCGCATTCATATCGGTATAGATGCCCTTACCTGGCTCGATTTCATATTTCCCCAGTGCCATCCTCTTCCATTTTGCCAGGGATTGAACGATTTCAACAGTTCTTTCATCCTGTCCCTTTAAGGTAAAGGCTACAGGCCGTTCTACACCATTGAGGTTATCATTTAACCCGCTTTCAGGCGTGACGAACAAGGGTGCTGAAACTCTTCTTAAGTTTAGCCCGTACGCCAATTCCTGCTGAAAGAAATCTTTAATTTTTTTGATCGCTCTTTGGCTCTCCATAAGATCGATCACTGTGGAATAGCCCTCTGGTATTATGAGTCCTCTTGACATGTTTTTTTTCCTCCAATTATTATCACATTATTATTACATTGTATATTTCTTTTCATACATGTTCTTTATGACTATGCTGCAACTGTCACTGGTAATACTCTATTTCGCATAGCTGCAGCCGCAAAACCGCTGCCGGTACAGACCGTATTCCTTTGATAGTTCAATAGAACGCTGATACCCGCCCTGCTTCTTAAAATCCTCCCCAAGAAAGGAGAGGCCATACCGCATCCCCAGCTGCATTCCAAGCTTATGAATCAACTCAAAATTCTTGTGCGGGCTGACGGACAGAGTCGTACTAAAGGTGTCAAAGCCGCTCATCTTTGCGGTCTCAGCAGTCTTTTCAAGACGCAGCTGAAAGCAAGAAGTGCAGCGTCTTCCGCCTTCTGGCTCCTCTTCCATCCCTTTAACCGCCTGCTCAAACAACTCCGGCTCAAACGGGCCTTCCAGATAAGCAATCCTGTCTCTGGCGTCGATCCGGTCATTGTACTTCTCTATAAAATCAAGTTGTGCCCCTCTTCTTTTTTCATATTCCTCTTGGTCATTTATATTGGGATTGTAGAAGAAAATTGTAATATCAAACCGCCCGGTGAGTCGTTCCACTACCGCGGTACTGCATGGCCCGCAGCAGCTGTGAAGAAGCAGTTTATGTCTGCTCCTTCGGACTTCATTCAATTGATCCAGTCTGATAAACGGGCTGCTCTGAGTGATCTCTTCCAGACCCTCATACCTGCAGTCCTTTTCTTTTGTCGTTTTCATTTTTTATAATCTTCCTCAATTTCATTCACTTTTCTGCAGATTTACGGTATTATTATACCATAATAAATCATGATTTTTTATGGTATCGGCCATCTGCGTTTTCGGTCCTGCTCGCTTTCAAAACCGAAATTCTCGCAGGGCACTCAATCCGTACAATAATCGCAGGTACAAGATTTCTGCGATTATTATACCATATTATTGGATTGCTGCAAATATCGCAATCCAAAAGCCAACGGGTTTTAATCTTGAATAATCTCGAAAAGAGACACATTGAAATGAATACCATATACAACGACCAATATTTTAATTCCATCGGCAGCTATTTAAAGCATCAATTTGGATGCAAAGTGATCAAGCTTTCTCTGGATGCCGGATTTACCTGCCCCAACAGAGACGGCACAAAAGGTGTGGGAGGCTGCATTTTTTGTTCTGCAGACGGTTCTGGTGATTTTGCCAGTGATATTCCCGGACAGATCAAGCTTCTGTCAAACAAATGGCCTTCCGGCAAATATATTGCCTATTTTCAAAGCCATACAAACACCTATGCCCCAATCGAGGTTCTGCGTGAAAAATATGAACAGGCTCTCGCTTATCCCGATGTCATCGGGATTGCCATTGCGACAAGACCCGATTGTCTTTCGCCGGAAGTTTTGGAACTTCTAACCGAACTGAACAAAAGGACGTTTCTTTGGGTCGAACTGGGACTTCAGACCATTCATGAGAATACTGCGGAGCTGATCAATCGCTGCTACCCATTATCCGTGTTTGATGAAGCGGTAAAGGAGCTGGAAAAGCGTAATATTAAGACAGTGGTGCACTTAATTCTCGGACTGCCTGGAGAGTCCAGAGACGATATGCTAAACTCCCTCCGCTATGTTTGCTGCAAAAATGTCTTCGGCATCAAGCTGCATTTAATGAATGTGCTGAAAGATACACGCCTCGCTGAATTTTATCCGGATCGGATACACATCCCCCAAAAAGAAGAATACATCAACCTTGTGGTTGATGCGCTTGAAATCGTTCCTCCGGAGATAACGATTCATAGAGTGACGGCAGATGCGCCGCGTCACCTTCTGCTTGCGCCAGAATGGGGATATGAAAAGCGATCCATTCTCAACGGAATCCAAAAGGAATTCAGACGCAGAAACAGCTATCAGGGAAAAGGCTTGGTAGGTCTGGAAGAAAACTGATACCTGATTAAAATAGTTTAGGAAGTGCGCCTGGAATGAATCAGGTATTTCCCTAAGGAAGCACTGTTCAGTGCTTCCTTAGCTATTTCTTAAAAAAGGTGCTTTTTATTCTCCCAATCGCCCGTCATTATAATGCTTTCTGCAAAGGGAAATATACATGTCGTTACCGCCAACAACAATTTGTTCTCCGGTCTTTACAAATTTCCCGTCCACCACTCTGGCAACCATTGTAGCCTTTCTCCCACACCAGCAGATCGTCTTGATCTCTTCTATTTTATCCGCATAAATCAGCATATAATAAGAGCCTTCAAATAGCTCATTCTTAAAATCGTTTTTTAATCCGTAGGCCAGCACAGGAACATCGCAGCTGTCAACGATCTCAACAAGCTCCTGAACGTGGTGCTTTTTCAGAAACTGGCACTCATCCACAAGAACACAGTCAATGCCATGACGCTTGTTTTCCTTCATAAACAATTCTAGAACATTGGTTTCCTCGTTGATTGTAATTGCCTCTCTTGTGATTCCGATCCTGGAAGCAACGACCCCAACTCCGAATCTGTCATCAATACTGGGCGTCAGAACCAGTACCCTCTTCCCCCGCTCTTCGTAGTTATATGCTACTTTGATCAGTTCAATGGACTTTCCTGCATTCATGGTGCTATATCTGTAATATAATTGTGCCACTTCAGTTCCTCCTTACGTTCGTGTACTTCTATTTTAAAGGAATGGTGCGTTAAAATCAACTAGAACAGGGAAACAGGAAAAATGTTCAGGAAGAAACTGTGGCTACTCCTCCATGATTAAAACATGGTCAGGAAGAAATAGAGAGACCATCCCTCCATGATTAAAACATGTTGAGACAGTCTCTAGCATAATACCGGTTGACGCGAATCCATCAATCCGGATTATTTCATTATTCAACCCATCTTTCTGTGGATTTCGGTTTATCCACCCGTTCATATTTATGTGAATTGCTTGCTTCCTGAACGATTTCATAATACCACTCGTTCACAGGATTGTCGCCCCAGCGGATCACTTGATGCGTTAGCCCCTGTCCATTCACTCTTCGGTCAAGTGCATCATTGATCAGCATCATCCCTTCACATCGAAGAATATGCTCCTCCGGACGAAAAGTTCCGTCTCCAAAAGATCGAATCCAGCCTCTCCCAACAGCCGTGCGAATTGGATCTGCACACCAATGATTGGGTGTATCAGGAAAGCTAGGTGCATTAACTTCAAATTTCGAGGAAATTTTTGAAGCTATTTTAGCAAATTCTGCCCGTGTGATAGGTTTTTCAGGTTGAAAGCTGCCATCCGGGTATCCCTGCAAGATTCCCACCCCTGCCAGTTCTGATATTTCCCTGTAGGACCATCGATCCGGGCTGATATCAGAGAACTTTCTTTCCTTTTGTTCAACTGCCCATTTATCACAGCCTTCCAGCAACCTGTTAAAAATCGCTGCGGCTTCCTCCCGGGTCAGAATCCCAAGAGGTTTTACCGTTCCATCTGGATAACCATATATGTACGCCCGGTGAATGCCAGTTATTCGGTCAGGCTGCTCAACAGCATAGCTTGTCCCTTTCGCAGAAAATGCTGCAAAAGGAACCAAGACTGCCGCAAGAAGAATGACCAAAAGCCCCCTGAATTTTGGTATTTCTTTCACGTTTTCCCCCTGATGCTCAATGCTCTACTACGGTTGTGCGTTTGTTCTTATGATACTGGTCTTTTTGTGCTCCTAATGAAACACCCCTTCTGCTATTTATTATGAAGCTTGTCCACAGTTCAATGCAATCTAATGCTTATTACAAATTCTCCGACAAACGGCAAGAAATCGTTTCCATTTATCAAGATGATTCAAGATATGACCGAATCCGATGAATTAATTGTGAGCATACCGATACAACAAAAGGATGCATTTCTTAGAGATATGCATCCAAAAATAATAAAAGTGGAAATGATAGAATCGTTCAGCGATATTTCCTACAGAATAAAAAAGAAAATCCTCCGAAAACGTTGCTAATTCAATCGTTCCCGAAGGTTTCTAAGTGGTGCCCAGACTCGGAATTGAACCAAGGACACGAGGATTTTCAGTCCTCTGCTCTACCTACTGAGCTATCTGGGCAAATCAATATTCACTTTTTGGTGGGCCATCAGGGACTTGAACCCCGGACCTGCCGGTTATGAGCCGGATGCTCTGACCAACTGAGCTAATGGCCCCTGATAATAATGGTCGGGGTGGCAGGATTTGAACCCGCGGCCCACTGGTCCCAAACCAGTTGCGCTACCAAGCTGCGCTACACCCCGCAACTGAATCTCTTATTATTAAATTGGCAGGGGCAGTAGGACTTGAACCCACGGCACGTGGTTTTGGAGACCACTGCTCTACCAACTGAGCTATGCCCCTATGTGGCGGAGAAGATG
>JAQSXD010000174.1 GCA_029266295.1 Bacillota bacterium
GCCTGCAGGAGATCCTGGTCTATCTTGACGTATCCGACTGCAAGATGCAGGAAGGCTCCATGCGTGCGGATGTGAACCTCTCCGTAAGGCCGGAGGGTCAGGACGAATACGGAACCAGAACTGAAATGAAGAACCTGAACTCTCTGAAGGCCATTCAAAGAGCCATCGCCTTCGAAAGCGAGCGTCAGATCAAGGTGCTGCAGGAAGGCGGCAAGATCAGACAGGAAACAAGACGCTGGGACGATGAGGCCGGTGAAAGCTACGCGATGCGTTCCAAGGAGAATGCACAGGATTACCGGTACTTCCCTGATCCTGACCTGCTTCCCGTGAGAATCAGCGATGCATGGATGGCAGAGATGGAAGGCTCCATGACGGAGCTACCCAAGGACAAACGACAGCGGTATGAGGCTGACTTTGGGCTGACTGCCAAAGCTGCGGAAACACTCACCTCTGCAAAAGAGATCGCATATCTCTTTGAAGAAACCGCCGCACGCTCCGGTAATGCAAAAGAAAGCGCCAACATCATCATTGGAGATATTCTTAAGCTGATGAAGGAAACGGCAACGCTGCCAGAAAATATAAAGATCGACTCCGAGAAGCTGGCCGCCGCCGTACAGCTGATTGCAGATGGCAAAATCAACAGAAGCGTCGGAAAGACCGTAGTGGAGGAACTCTATAAAAATAACATTGATCCAGTGAAGTATGTCAAGGAAAACGGACTGCTGATCATTGAGGACAACAGCAAGATTGAGCCTGTTGTACTGCAGGTTCTGGAAAGTCATCCCCAGTCCATAGAGGATTACAAGAACGGCAAGGAAAAGGCCTTCGATTTTCTCATTGGCCAGTGCATGAGACTGCTCAAGGGAAGCGCAAGCCCCAAAGCGATCAATGCAATGCTTCGCGAAAAGCTGGAGCAGCTTGATCCGTCCATGATCCGTGCGAAGCTCGATCAAAGTGTTGACGGAACTGTCAAAGCAGCTGGTGGAAAAGCCACGGCAGATGCTGAAAAGATAGGAGCATCTGCTGAAGCTGTCGAAACCCAGGGAAATGCCGGGACTCAAGAAAATTCCGAGCATGAACAGTACGAAGCGGAAAAGGCTGCACTCAACAAGACCTTTGCAGCCTATGGAAAGGTCACCGGAAGAGATCGCAGCGCGGAAAACGGCCTGGAGCCCATCAAAGTATTTGAATCTCAGGCATACCGCACCAAGACTTGCGGGGAACTGACCATTGCAGATGTTGAAAGTGAAGTCAAGCTGGCTGGCTGGATTCACACCATACGAAACCACGGAGGTGTTGCTTTTATCGACCTGCGAGATCATTATGGAATTACCCAAGTCGTCGTAACGGACCAGCAGCTGGAAGGTCTTTGCAAGGAAACGGTCATCAGTATTTCCGGTACTGTGATTAAGCGGGATGCGGAAACCTACAACCAAAGCCTCTCCACAGGAGAAATCGAGCTGAAGGCAGAGGAAATCCGGATTCTTGGAACAGCCATGAACAATCTGCCCTTTGAAGTTGACAGTTCCACCGATACCCGGGAGGACGTACGACTGAAGTACCGATTCCTGGACATGAGAAATCCCAAGGTGCACAACAATATGGTGCTGCGTTCAGAAATCATTCGTTGCTTGAGAAATCAAATGGAGCGTATGGATTTCCTTGAAATTCAGACGCCTATTCTGGCTAACTCTTCACCGGAGGGAGCCAGAGATTATCTGGTACCCAGCAGAAAGCACAAAGGAAAGTTTTATGCCCTGCCTCAGGCGCCCCAGCAGTTTAAGCAGCTGCTCATGGTGTCGGGCTTTGATAAATATTTTCAGATCGCACCCTGCTTCCGTGATGAGGATGCAAGAATCGACCGGTCTCCGGGAGAATTCTATCAGCTGGATTTTGAGATGGCCTTTGCCACCCAGGAAGATGTATTCGCAGTGGCAGAGCAAGTGCTTTCCGCAACCTTTGCACGGTTTACCGATAAATATGTATCCCCTGCTCCCTTCCGGAGAATTCCGTTTGCGGAAGCGATGCTGAAATATGGAAGTGATAAACCGGATCTGCGCAATCCCCTGGAAATCATGGATCTGACAGATTTTTTCCAGACCGTGGACTTTAAACCGTTCCACGGAAAGCTGGTTCGCGGCATCACTGTGCCCGGCTGTGCCAAGATGCCAAAATCCTTCTTTGCCTCCATGGAAAAGTTCGCGCTCAGCATTGGTATGAAGGGACTTGGATATATCTCCGTCAAAGAGGATATGACCTACAAGGGACCCATTGACAAGTTCTTCAGCGAAGAGCAGAGAACGGAAATCGCTGCCCTTGCATCCCTTAAAAAAGACGATGTGCTCTATTTCATCAGCGATGAAAAAGGGCTTGCAGAAAAGTATGCGGGCCAGATCAGAACAGAGCTTGGGAAACGGCTGGATCTCATTGCAAAAGATCGGTTTGAGTTCTGCTTCATCACCGACTTCCCCATGTATGAAATCAATGAGGAGACAGGAAAAGTAGATTTCACCCACAATCCGTTCTCCATGCCCCAGGGAGAAATGGAGGCGCTGCAGACCATGAATCCGCTGGAAATCAAAGCGTACCAGTATGATATTGTCTGCAACGGTGTCGAGCTTTCCTCCGGAGCGGTGAGAAACCACAGACCGGATATTATGGTCAAGGCCTTTGAAATTGCAGGCTATACTGAGGAAGATGTAAAGAGTAAGTTTGGTGCCCTCTATCAGGCCTTCCAGTACGGCGCACCGCCTCATGCTGGCATGGCACCAGGGGTAGATCGTATGGTCATGCTGCTGGCAGACGAAGAGAGCATTCGGGAAGTCATTCCATTCCCGCTGAACAGCAATGCTCAGAATCCGATGCTCAACTCGCCCGGCGAGGTTGAGGAAAAGCAGCTGAGAGAGGTTCATATCAAGATCAGATAGGTAATTATAGCGTATTTTGATACACGAATCAGTAATTTAATAACCTGTATGAGTAAAATGACCGGTTGAGACCTTGGCGAATGGTTTATCATTGATCCAAGGATCAGTCGGTCTTTTTATTCTTTTTAATAAACTGAATATTCAAAAACAGGCGGCTTTATAATTAGGCAAAAAACGAAAAATTTAAATAAAAATTACGGCAAAATATTAATATTATAAAATATGGCAGAATATATTATGGCATGTTATGAATTGAGCAGTTGATTCTTCGGAAACCCGCAGAATCTCTGCTCAATTTCACTGAAATGCTTATATTTCAATATTTATATTGTTTTCACCCTCTTTCTATAATAGAATTAAACGAGTTACACCAAACTAATAAGGGAGGAAATACGGATGATTTACAATAGCTCAGAAGCGGAAAAAAAGGCGGCGCACCATGTGGCGGAACTGATGCTGGCAGCAGCCAGAACCGCACCCAAAGGGTGCGGTGTTGATAACTTAGTGGCTGTTATGATAGATGGAGAAGAAAAGGCGCAATTGGCGGACCAGATGCGAAAGATCGCGGAAGAAACAGGAGCGGACTTCTTTGCAAGAGACGGCGGCAATGTTGACGCAAGTCCCGTTATCGTGATACTGGGAGTCAAAAACATTCCTCTTGGTCTCGATAACTGTGGTTACTGCGGATTTGAAAACTGTGTCGCTACAGTCAAAGCAGGAGCCAGCTGTGCATTTAACGTTACAGATCTTGGGATTGCTGTTGGCTCAGCGGTATCTGTGGCGGCAAATCACCGGTTTGACAATCGCGTGATGTTTTCCGCAGGGAAGGCAGCCATGGCATTGAAGTTTTTACCGGAAAATGTGCGTGTTGCATATGGCATACCGCTTTCGGCAAGCGGCAAAAGCATCTTTTTTGATAGAGCGGCTGCAACTTGCAACGAATAAATAAAATCAGTTATTGCGATTAGGAAAACGCTGATGAATAACGTGATTCAATCAGTGCTTCCTTAGAATAAATATTGCATCGTTGGCTGGGCGGGAATGCAAATTTCTCAGAAGGCCTTCGGCTAGAGTAGGAAAAGGATCGATCAACATGAAACCATTATCGCAGAAAATGCTTGACATGAAAGCTTCTTCTGTTCGCAAACTTACCAGATATGCTGATGAGGCCGAAAAGAAGGGGAAAAAAATCTATAAATTGAACATCGGACAGCCGGATCTTCACGTTCCGGAAGAATATTATGAGAGAATCCGTGAATTTCAAGAGCCCACGGTGGAATATATGCCGTCACAGGGAATTCCCCAGCTTCTTGAAGCGGTGGAGTCCTATTACAAGAGTGTCGGTATCGACGTAGACAGAAATCATATTTATATCACCACTGGAGGCACCGAGGCCATCATGTTTACACTGCTTGCCCTCACTAACCCCGGAGATGAGTTTCTGATCTTTGAGCCCTATTATTCCAATTACAATACTTTCTTCACCATGACAGGAGCGACGCCGGTAGCGGTAACGACCTATGCAGAGGACGGTTTCCATGTAAATCGAGAAGCAATTGAAGCAAAGATTACAGATAAGACCAAGGCCATTTTCGTAACCAACCCGGGAAATCCAACGGGAACGGTTCTGAGAGAGGACGAAATCCGCATGATTGCAGATGTGGCTAAGGAACATGATCTATACATTATCTGTGATGAGGTGTACCGGGAAATGGTATTCGGCGGTGTTAACGTCACCAGCTTCGGATATCTTGAGGATATTCACGACCGGCTCATTATTGTTGACAGTGTTTCCAAGCGGTACAATGCTTGCGGAGCGAGAATCGGTGTGCTGATATCAAAGAATGATGAGGTGCTGGAACTGATCTCCAAGCTCTGTCAGGGAAGACTGGCGGTGTCCACCATTGAGCAATTCGGTGCTGTGGGACTGTACTCTACAGGTTTCCGTGTCATTCATCAGATCAGGGATGAATTCGAAAAGCGGAGAGATGTGGTCTTTGAAAGCTTGAAGCGGATTCCAGGCGTATTTTGTGAAAAGCCGGAAGGGGCATTTTATCTAATTTGCAAACTCCCGGTTGAAGACGCCAATGACTTTCTCATCTGGATGCTTCAGGAATTTGAGGATCAGGGAGAAACGGTGATGGCTGCTCCTGCCGACGGGTTTTACGCTACCGAGGGACTTGGCAGAGATGAGATTCGAATTGCCTATGTTCTGGAGCCGGAAAAACTGGTTCGTGCCATTGAAATCCTGGGAAAAGGTCTGGAAACATATAAGAACCGATAGCAGGATGGACAAAAACTCGAAAAAGCGCGAAATCTTTTATTTTTTGTTGAAAATTTGTATTTATTGACTAAAATATAACAGAAAATAGCCGATAAAATAACTAAGTGAGTATTTACTTAGTTATTTTTTATCTGGGTAAAGATCGCCTCCTATTAGATAAATGGGAGTGCAGAGGGGGCACCCATCAGGGTTCCCTAGCGGAAGTGGCTAGGCCACTTATATTGAGGATCCTATTATGGATATTTATGTAGCCCGTCAGCCTATTTTTAATCGAAAAATGGGTTTGTACGGGTATGAGTTGTTGTATCGAAGAAGCGAAAAGAACTATTTTGAAGGTGGAGATCTGAGCGGTGCAACCAAGGAACTGGTCTACAATACCTTTCTTGTGATTGGCCTGAATAAGCTCACCGACGGCACGGTAGGTTTTATTAACTTTACCCAGGATCTTTTGGAAATGGAAGTTGCGAGAATACTGCCCAAGGATCAGGTTGTTATTGAACTATTAGAAACGGTTGAAGCCAGCGATCAGGTTGTCACGGCATGTAAAAGACTGAAAGAGCTTGGGTATACCATCGCGCTGGATGACTTCGTATTTGATCGATCCGGCCAGGACTACACTTCTTTAATCGAGCTTGCAGATATTATAAAAGTCGAGTTTTCTATTGCGGACAAGCAAGCCCAAAGAGAGCTGCTGAGCCACTATAAAAACAAGATTACGTTTTTGGCGGAAAAGGTAGAAACACGGGAAGAGTATAAAGAAGCCGTAGAAATGGGCTATGAGCTCTTTCAAGGATACTTTTTCAGCAAACCTATGATGGTGAAATCGAAAGAAATTGGCACATTGAATGTACACCTGATTCACATCATGCAGGAGCTTTACAAAGAAGATCCCGATTTTTCTACAATTGCTGATACTATCCAGAAGGACTTGGGACTTTCCTTCAAGCTGCTGAAAATGGCTAATTCAATCTACTTCGGCGGAAAGTATACCATTAAGAGCCTCACGCAAGCAGTGGTTCGGCTTGGAACTGTTGAGATGAAGCATTGGATTTCTATCATGCTTCTGCGTGAGTATGAAAACGAAGAGAATTCGGAGCTGATTAAGATGTGCCTACTGAGGGGTAAAGTTCTCGAACTTATCTCAGGGGAACTGAATCAGAAGCAATCGGAGACGGAATTTTTCCTTACTGGCATTCTCTCTTCTATCGACGTTATCGTGGGAGAGCGTATGGAGAAAATTTTAAATTCACTGCCTCTTTCCCAGGAGGTGCAAGGCGCCCTTCTTGGAAAACAGGAGCACCTGAGAGAATGTCTTGACTGCGTTTTGGCCTACGAGCGATTTGAATTTGACGATGCACAGGAGGGGCTGGCAAAGCTTGAACTGTCCTTAGAACGGTATATGGAGCTTTATGTGGAAGGGCTTACCTGGCTGAGAACTACCAGTGGGTAAAAACTTGGTTCGCAAAAGTAATGACAGAAAGCCTATAAAGTATTATCAAAATAAGAAAAAAGGTTTGTATATCAGATCTGATATACAAGCCTTTTTATATTGATTCTACTTATTTATGTATAATTTATTTATGCGTGTTTCATGCGAGCCGTTTCTCTTTTTCGGGAAGCTGTGCCAGTATAATGGCTGCAAACATAATCAGACAGCCAATCCCTTCTTTTATGGTGATCTTTTCACTCAGTAAAATCATTCCGGCAATGAGCGCGAAAACAGATTCTAAAGAAAGTATTAAAGATGCCACGGTAGGTTCGGTATTCTTTTGAGCGACAATCTGTAGGGTGTAGGCGACGCCGCAGGACATGACGCCAGCATACAAAATTGGAAGCCAGCAGGCAAACACACTGGCCCAGTCCACCGTTTCCAAAACAGCCATAAAGGGAATGGAAGCTACGCCGCAGACCAGAAACTGGATACAGGAAAGCTTAACTCCATCGGTCTTTGGAGAAAAATAATCAATCACAAGGATGTGAATTGCAAAACCAAAGGCACAGAGCAGAACGAGAAAATCCCCGGTGCCGATACTGAAGTCTTCCTTGATGCAGAGCAGGTAGAGACCAAAAATACCCATAGCAACGCAAAGCCAGAGGATTGGACGAACCTTTCTCTTGATGAATAATCCCAGTACAGGAACCAGTACAATATACAGAGCAGTAATAAAACCTCCCTTTCCGGCGGTAGTATAAACCATTCCGATCTGCTGGAGAGAGCTGGCGACAAAAAGAACCGCACCACAGGATAGACCGCCGATGATCAGCGTTTTTCTTCCTGCCTTCTTCTCGTCCTTGCTGATCGCAGGAATGCTTTCGGCTAGCTCCTTTTTCCTGCGCTGGGCGTCAAGGAAAAGGATGACCGGAATCAGAACAAGAACCCCAACAAGGCAGCGGATGCCATTGAAGGTAAATGGACCAATATACTCCATTCCCGCTCGCTGAGCGACAAAGGATGCACCCCAGATCAGCGCCGCCAGAAATAATAAAAAATCATTACGTAATTTGCTGTTCATATGTAAAACCCCCATTTCGAACCAATTATAAGAGCAAGGTTCATGCCAAGTGCAT
>JAQSXD010000175.1 GCA_029266295.1 Bacillota bacterium
GAAAGCAGATGTCGAGCAAGGACAGGTGCATCTAGCAATAAAGGTGATTTCGACGAAGACAAAGGCACTGATGCAAGAAGAGGAAAAGCTGGTGGTAAGAGGTCCGTATCGTAACGGGATTCAAGGCCTGTCCGCGATCTTGGCAAAGCGGAAAAAGGAAACGAAAACGCTGATTATCGCCAAAGGGATCGGAGTTGCTCCGGGAATATTGATTCATCAGGCACTTCTTGGAAAAGATCAAATCGATATGATCATCGACACGGAGAAAATCAGCGACGAACTGGTAATCGACTATATGGACGATGAAGCACAGTCAGCGGTCGGAGTCATTAAGTATATGACCCTTGCTGATTCTGAGGCAGAGAAGGTGATGGAATCAATGATGCGTGAGAAAGGTTATGACAATGTGATCCTCTTAGTTTCCGACTATTACATCGAGAAGCTGGGTGCTCTTGCAAAGAGGCTACTTCCCTCTGCCAATCTGGCCATGAGCAACAATTTCCATATCTGCTGCGGAGAAGGATTGTGCGGTTCCTGTGCGGTTGATATCCCCGGCGGAAAAACGATTAAAATGTGTAAATGCCAGTTCCATGGGGGAATCGCTCACTCCAAACCCTCTGTATAGATCACCATTTTTCCTTTGCCGGTCCGTTTCGAATGGTAGAGCGCCTTATCAGCGTGTTCGAGAATCTGTTCTGAGGTCATTCCTTTTTTCCAGAGGGCAACGCCCATGCTGATGGAAACTGAAATAGAACACCCGTCTTTGGTCTTAAGCTTCAGCTTTGAGACTTCCTTTAGCAGCCAGTGGCAGACAAAAGATGCATACTCCAGATTGGCTTCGGGCAGGACAATAATAAATTCGTCGCCTCCGTAACGGGCGCAGCAGTCTACAGAACGGGTGCATAGTTGAATGATATCAGCTACCTGTTTTAATACGCAATCTCCGAAATGGTGGCCATATTCATCATTAATCAATTTAAAATCATCAAAATCTATCATAATCAACGGAAAGGATTTCCCGGTTATGGTGGATTTTTTTATGAGCTGGTCAAGAAAACGCTCTTCGAACCCCTTGCTGTGGAGGCCGGTAAGATAGTCGTTTTCCATGAAAAACAGGTTCATGGAAAGTAATTTGTAGATGATGAGTGTAGTAATAAGGATAAACAGGATGGCGTTAATCACAATCAGTTTTTTGATGCCTGACAGGGACCTGTAGATTTGCTCTGCTGAGACATCTACACCTACATGAGCGACGGCTTCGCCGGTATACGGATCTCGGATCGGGGCAACACCGGTCAAAAGCTCTCCCCAGTCAGAATCCCTTACAATAGAAGTATAATTTGGTTTTTTTTCCGCATAGGTCTTCTTCTCCACTGAATCCAGATCATCCGCTGAGCCGATGGGAGAAAAGAGCACGCTGCCGGGAGATTGGCCGTCAAACAGATAGACCATTTCTTCATTAGAAATCCGTTTCCCGCAATAGACAAATTTGACGTTTGACTGTACGTTGATTTCCTGAAAAATCTGCTGCATCTTTATGTAATAGGATTCATCATAATTCCCTTCCTCGTAGTTGTCAAACTCAAGCAGCTTCCGGAATGAGGCATAATCCTGCTGGATAATTTTTGCCACGGCAATGGAGACCCCCAGCGCCTTCCGGCCTCGTTCCTCCACCAGCAGATTCTGAACGCTGTTGTATAGAGATAATGAGGAGACGATGGATACTACGGAAACAATTACGATCGTTATGTACAAGAAGATCATTCTGGAGCCGCTAATCTTTTTCACCCGGATTCTCCTCCTTGGAAGTTGGAATGACTATATATTACCATATCAAAGTTTTGAAAACCATACAAAATCTAAGAAATTAAGGGAAATGTGACAGCAAATGGCGAATTTTCGATTGGGTGCAATAAACGATCAAGATTTGGAGAATAAACATTTCACGCAAATAATAAGATGAGATAGGGTAAAAGGGGGGGACGGTATGAATTGGAATGAGACGAAAGGCATGAAGCCTGATCCGGCGAGCGGTATGAATCAGAACGAGAGAAGTGAGATGGATCTGTACGGGGAACGTGAGTCGCCGGAAACGAATGGACTGTATGAGAGCCTTCCTGTTTTCACATTGGAAGAACTGGCACAATATAACGGGCGGCAGGGATGGCCTGCCTATGTGGCGGTCAACGGAATCGTGTATGATGTAACGGGATTCTCCACATGGGGACAGGGCTTTCACTATGATATGGTTGCAGGCACTGATGTTACCGAAATCTCGCGGAGATGTCATAATCATTCCATATTAGAACGTCTGAACATCGTGGGAAGGCTGGTGAGGTAATATGGCCGGCCTGGCTGGTATCAAAATGGTTTGGCTGGAGTTGAACGGCTGCTCGGGAAATATTATTTCGCTGCTGGATGGAGCCGATCCGGGGTTTGATTATATGATTTCTGAAATGGTTGAGCTCGTGTACGAACACAGCCTTATGTCTGCTGAGGGAGAAGAAGCGCTGGAGCACCTTTTTCGTTTGATGGATCAGGATTTTATCCTCGCTGTAGAGGGCGCGGTTCCGCTGAAAAACGGTGGACGATACCAAATCGTGGGAAACTGGCAGGGCAGAGAAATCACTGCCCTTGAAATAATCCAAATGCTTGGGGAGCGTGCACGGCATGTGATCGCCGTAGGGGCATGCGCCAGCCATGGCGGAGTCTCCGCGGGAAGGCCGAATCCAAGTGAGAGTGTGGGGATTCAGTCCGTTCTCCAGCGGCGTGTAATCCAGCTTCCCGGCTGTCCGTGCCACCCGGATTGGTTTCTTGGTACACTGGCTCATTTGATTTACTTCGGCGAACCACAGCTGGATGAAGAGGGACGGCCTGTGTTTATTTACGGGACTTCCATTCATAGACGCTGCGAAAGGCGATCCTATTTTGATCAGGGTATCTTTGCCACGCAGCTGGGAGAACCCACCTGTATGTTCATGCTGGGCTGTCGCGGTCCCATGACAACCACTGACTGCCCCATAAGAAAATGGAATGAGAGGATCAACTGGCCGGTTCAGGCAAACACAAACTGTATCGGCTGCGCTCAGTATGGTTTTCCTGATGGAATGGAACCCTTCGTCCGGTACTATACACTGGAGACAGATATGGATGGAGAATTGGTGGAGGTGCTGGAGGATGAGTGAAAAAATAATTATAAACCCAATCACGCGTATTAGTGGATTTATGGATATTGAAGTCACGGTTGAGAACAGACGAATTATAGATGCAAGAATAAAAGCGCAGATGTTCAGGGGGTTTGAGATGATGCTTCAGGGCAGAGCACCTCTGGATGCCATCTATTATACGGAGCGAATTTGCGGAATCTGCTCTACCGCTCACAGCCTTGCGGCAACCCTTGCGTTGGAACAGGCCTTCGGTGTAGCGCCCACGGTACAGGGCCGGTATGTCAGGGACTTTATGCATGGTTGTGAATTCCTTCAGAATCACATCAGACATTTCTATCAGTTTACAGTGCCGGATTTCGTAAAGATGCCGGAAAATTACCCGTTGTATCAGACGAACTTCCGAGATTTTCGCTTGCCGATGGAAGTCAATGATCTGATCGTCCAGCATTATTTTGATTCCCTGCGACTCAGCAGAGCTGCCCATCAGCTGTTGGCTTTATTCGGGGGGAAGGCACCTCACAACCACGGTACATTCATGGGAGGAACTACGGCATGGATCAATGCTGACAGCATCGTGAAATGCCAGTCCATTCTAAAGGAGATCGGTGATTTTATAGAAAATGTGATGATTCCAGATGTGGGAACCTTAGCACGGTATTATCCGGATTATTATGAGAATGGAACAGGTTATGGAAACTTTTTGAGTTTTGGCTGCTTTGACTTCTATCCAGAGCTGGGTACCCTATATATTGAACCTTCCGTATTGGTAGATGCTGCTGCAGGCGGCCCAGTACGAACGCTTGACCCCCGCAGGATTACAGAGGAAATCGATTATTCGTGGTACACCGATTCTTTGGATACCTATACGCCCTTTGAGACAATACCGATCGACGATCAAAATAAGGAAGGAGCCTATTCGTTTATCAAAGCATCCAAACTAGAGAACCTGAGCTTTGAAGGCGGTCCTCTTGCAAGGCAATGGCTCAGCGGAGAATATCGCCGCGGAATCTCCACGATGGATCGATATATTGCCAGGGTATTGGAAGCAAAGAAAATACACGAGATCCTTTTGGTCCTCCTTAACCAGATGATTCCGGGACCCACTGGGCAGGCCCCTTACATTACCCCCAATGCTGCAAGGGGCCAAGGGCTGACCGATACGACCAGGGGCGCATTAGGCCATTGGATCAAAATAGAAAATAGCCTGCTGGACTTTTATCAGATCATCACACCTTCGGTCTGGAATCTTTCTTCTCACGGAAACGACGGCACGCCGGGGACTGCAGAGAGAGCGCTGATTGGCACTGAGCTGGCAGACGAGGACCGCCCGTCCGAAATTGGCAGAATTGTTCGCTCCTTTGATCCCTGTGTTTCCTGTGCAACCCATGTTTTCTATCCCAACAAAGAACCGAAATTCATTACGGTGGTGCCATGAAGCTTGAGGCTGCATTTGGAAGGAGTGCCATGGAGCATGATGCTGCGCTGGGAAGCGGCGCTACGAAGCTCATAACAGTACTGGGAATTGGCAACCAGATTATGGAGGATGACGGAATCGGAAACTACGTAGTAAAAGAGCTGCGAGACAGAGCCGTGTTCCCTGAACTAAGGCTTGAAGAGGGGGAGACAGATACGGAATTTTGTCTTGATGTATTAGAGGAGACGGAAAAAATAATTCTCATCGATGCGGCCCATACGGGAAATCTGCCCGGAACCGTTTCTGTTTTCCAACTAGACAAAGATTTTTTTAAAGCTGTGCCGGAAGCTGCCATGGCGCATAACTATAGTCTCTTGCAAGCTATGAAAACCTATGGCTGTGAAAGGGCAGGCCTGCTCATCGGAATTGAAGCAGCCTCTGTGAACTGCCGAATCGGACTGTCTAAGGTGATGGCGGAAAAGTTCCCCAGCATCGTTGATGCGGTAGCCGGCCAGATAAAAAACTATCAAGGATTCGTAAGAAAGCCATTCGCCAAGATGTCAACAAGTCAGTACGCTAAAGGTACAGCTTTTGAATAATAGGATCCGGCTCTGAATACTGGGATTCACTGCCATAAAATTTTCGGTAATCAGAAGGAGTCATGCTTGTTTGCTTTTTGAATGCTTTGCAAAAATAATTGGCATTGGAATAGCCGCAAGCTCCGGCGATGATTTCAAGAGGGGTATCGGCACCGGACAGCAGCATGCCGCGGGCGTGGTACATGCGGATATGGATCAAATATTGTCCGGGAGAGATACCGGTCGCCGCTGTAAATAGGCGGATCAGATGAGGCTTAGTCACTTCCAGCTGGTCCGCAAGTTCGTCAATCCCATAGAGAAAGGCATAGTTCGCTTCGATAAGAGAGATTGCGTCCAGCACCAAGGCAGGGTATGATTCCTTTTGGCGCTGAGATAAAAAGATAACTTGCTCCATGGTATTCCTTTTGTTCCTTTCCAAAGGCTTGTGCAGCTGCTTTATAACCCTAATTATATCCAATTTTGAAACACATATCAACATTTTACCCTCAAATATCAATAAAATGCACTTGTGATGAAAAACAGGCCATGCTAGACTGAACTTGATAAAAACAGGAGGTGGTTTGGATGGCCAATATTTCACTAAAAAACATTAAGAAAATCTATCCGGGCAATGTTGTTGCGGTGCAGGAATTCAATCTTGAAATTGAAGACAAGGAATTTATTATATTAGTCGGTCCTTCCGGCTGCGGTAAATCAACAACGCTTCGTATGATTGCCGGGCTTGAAGATATTTCCGAGGGTGAGCTGTACATAGGGGATGCACTGGTAAATGATGTGGCTCCGAAGGACAGAGATATCGCTATGGTATTCCAGAATTATGCGTTATATCCCCATATGACGGTTTACAAGAATATGGCCTTTGGACTGACCTTAAGAAAAATGCCAAAGGAAGAGATCAAACAGAAGGTGGAAGAAGCCGCAAAGGTGCTGGGAATTGAGAACCTATTGGAGAGAAAGCCCAAGGCTTTGTCCGGCGGACAGCGCCAGCGTGTTGCTCTCGGACGTGCTATGGTAAGAAACCCCGCGGTATTCCTGCTGGATGAGCCCCTTTCCAATCTGGATGCCAAGCTGAGAAATCAGATGCGTTCTGAGATTTCCAAACTTCATAAGAAGCTGGGAACCACATTCGTCTATGTAACCCACGACCAGACTGAAGCCATGACCATGGGTGACAGAATTGTCGTTATGAAAGATGGATATATTCAGCAGATCGATACGCCGCAGAATCTTTATAACCATCCGTGCAATCTATTCGTTGCTGGCTTTATCGGTTCTCCTCAGATGAACTTTATCAATGGAACCATTGTGAAAACTGACAGCGGTTTTGCTGCGGAGTTCGCCGGTACCAGAATTGCTCTGCCGGAAAGCAAACAGCAGAACCTGGCAGCCTATGCGGGGAAAGAAGTTGTTTTTGGTATCAGACCGGAGGACATTGCCGTTGGCAAAGAGAATGCAGAAGCAGTTGAAATGAAAATTGACCTGGTGGAGCTGATGGGTGCTGAAATCTATCTCCACTGCGATCTTGCTGATAATCGGATCGTGGTACGGACGCCTGTGAACGATACCTGCAAAGCAGATACTGTAGTGAGCTTTACCATCAATACGGAGAAGCTTCACATTTTCGACAAGGAAAGCGAAGCAGTCATCAGCAATTAAGAAGCAATAAAGAAAGCAATTAAGAAGCAATAAAGAATAAATATAATAAAGGTGTTTCTATGATCAATCTTGATCCGAAACACCTTTCATATTTTTTTGTTATGAGCTTGTTCCTTAGCGCTGTCTCGTTCTGGTGACGGAAAAATCAAACAGATCACAGCGGAGATAATCGATGGCGTACATAGCGGGATTCCCTCTGGAATCAAAATGAAGCTGTTTCAACCCTAAAATAGACACATTCTTTGTTTTACGAAGCTCTGAGGTCAAGGGATCATTTTTATCTGGAACCACAATGCGGGTAGCGGAACGAGTGATGATTACTCCCTTTTTGTCTTCAAAATAGCGGAAGATTGAAACCGGAAGATTTTGCTCATCCAGTTCATCCGCCAGCTGCCCGGGAATGTAGTTTACACTGGAGCAGATCGCACCGGATTCCGCATAGCGAGTTCTTATAATGACCATAACGGTCTCATCAGCAGATACTTGCAGCAGGTCGGAAACCTCTTCCGGCGGCAGTTCCCGGCTGATGGCAATTTCAGGTGTTGTCTCTGTGATTCCCGCATTGCGGATCATTTCAGAAAGACTGCGCAGTTCCGACAGGTCGTTTTCAATTTTATGCGCCGAGCCAAGCAAATAGGTACCCGCGCCGTGTTTGGAATAAAGAATCCCTTCTCTACGCAGGAGCTCCAAAGATGCTCTCCAGGTCTCTCTGCTGATTCCAAACCGTTTAGACATCTCCGCTTCCGAAGGGATACGCTGCCCCGCAGAAAAGGTTCCCTTATCGCACAGCGCTAAAAACTGATCCTTTGCTTGTATTGCCAATGCTGTTTTCTTCATGAACCAACCTCCCTGAGACACACTAATACTAATTTTCAATTAAATATATAGACAACGATGTTGTCTATAAGCGGCGTTGCCGTAAGGA
>JAQSXD010000176.1 GCA_029266295.1 Bacillota bacterium
TCTTTCATTTTAAGATCAGTTATATCACGGAGAATACAATGGGTTTGTTTGAACGCACCATCAATATCATACCCGATCTTTCCTTCAAAAGCGATATGCATCAGTTTCCCTCTTTTGTGGATCAGTATGAATTCACTCTGTGCATATCCTCGTGCCCGAAAAACCGGGAATTGCCTCTGAAATTGCATTTTCGATTCTAGTGTCAGAAAGTCACCAAACCATCTGCCGAGGACCTCTTCTCTGCTGTATCCCATGGTGTCCAGCCATTGCTGATTCACATTTAAAAAGCAGCCATTCTCATCGAGAGATTGATATCCAAGCGGAGCATGGTTGAACAGCATTTGAAACCGTTCTTCCGATTGTCTGAGCTGCAGTTGATATGCTCTTATCTCCTGCTGGCGAAGCAGAAGAAGGCATAAAAGAATTGAGAAAACAGGATAAATAAGAAGAACAGGTATTCCAATATCTCTCAGCACCGATACGCTTTCGGGATAGGGCAGCATTAACATGCAGATCAGCATGGCGCTATGTACGGATAAACTCATAACATATACATTCAGCCAATTCCACTTTTTTGATCTCGGATATAAGATCAACCTCCAGGCTGACCCGATTAACGCGCTGGTTAGAATAATTCCTAATCCGGGGAGCGCTCCGATTCCCCCGCCATACAGCCTGAAAGCCATCGCAGAAATCACGGTAATTACGGTCGGAATCGGCCCAAAAATCAATGCAGAGGTACTAATTAGAATGGAACGGGTATCAATCATCAATCCTGGCTGAAGCTCTAACGGGATCTTCATAATCAGGATGCAGATCATTGAGATCAGGGTGCCGCTAATCAACTGCAGCACTCTGCTACTTCTAACAGGAAACAGATACGTTAATTCATGCACTACCGCTAGGGTAAGCAGCAATGCTGCATTATTCACCAATGCTATAAAAATTGATTGATCCATTCTCTCCCTCCAAACAGAATTCTCTGTTCCAATCTGTACTCTTAAATTAGTACTCCACCTAGAGTTTAGGCTATCGTTCTCACAAATTTCTCACAAAATCGAGTTTTTTCGACTTTTCATCTCCCGGATTATGATCTAAACGACAAGAATAGTGACGAATCGTCACTATTCTTGTCGTTTAATATACAAATTATATCAAGTTAATGGGTTAGTCAACCTTTAAATTACACTCAGCGTTCATTAGCGGCTCAGTTCAGTTCCTATCACCAGAGGATCACAGGTGTTGTGAGAGACCCGCTTTGGAAGCGTAGTAATACAGGAAGTACCGATAACCTTTCCGCAGGCATCCAGTGCCGTAACTCTGTAAAAAGAGCCTGCACATTTGATACGAATCGCCGTTTCAAAACCGGAGCGCGGTACACAGCATCCCACCGGAGAAAGTTTTGTGCGATCACATCCGGAATAAACCTGCCATGCAGCAACCTCTGTAGCTCCATTCCATGAGGCATAAACCGTCACTCCGCATTTGTTCCTGCGAACAGCGATGCAGGGCGGACAAAGGGGACAGCCAACCCATCTGTTTTTAAAGCTGCGATAAGAAATATTTTGATTGGGGAAACGTACATCATATAAAAAGTTGGTCGATGGATTTTCAGAAGTATTTCCTGCTTGCGCAAATTCCGAAAGATATGGTTCCTGTCCCCATCCGATAAACTGATTACAGTTCTCAAGCTGCTGAACATTGCCCTGACTGGCGGCAAACAAACCGGGATCATGATAATAAGTCCGATCTGCTTCCGCAGTCATTCTCCTGAAATTAAGGTGCAGGATCAACCCCCTGGACTGTCCTTGGGGCGGATCGTTTTCCGAAGCACAGCATGCATCGTCAAAGAGGCTGATTCGAGACCCCCATCGGTATCTGGCGTCATGCTGCCAGGAAAATCCGGAACCCGATGCAATTGCAAAGTCGCTTTTGCGTCCTCCCAGCTGCCATTGTACCCCGCCCGTCTTTTTATCAATCTGATAAATTGCCCACATATTTCGCATGCTGATCAGCAGGGCGCCGTCAGGACCTTCCTCCACGGAGTTCAGATGATAACAATCCCAGATATGATTCGATTCAGCAGCAGATGAGGCCGGCAGCATGGAGTCTGCCGGATCAATATGATTCAGAGCATTCCAAAAGAAAAGAAGTTCTCCGGTTTCCAGGTCAACTTCCTGGATGGAATAATCGTCGATAGATCCGTTTGCAGGCCCGCCGTAACGAGTAAGATCTGCCGGCACCTGCTTGACAGCGGTGAACAAAGCAGTATTGCGTCTTGTGATGGTAAATTCATGAACATCTGCAGTATACCCTTCTCCCGCCGTTATTTTTTTAATGACCCTGTAGTGACTGTCGAGTATTTGGAAGAAGGCTCCCGGTTCCGGATCTCCGGCAGGAAGGTCAGGATCAGCAGACTGGGTGCCTGATATGGTTCCCTGCCACATGGTTAGAACTGGTCTGCCCCGATAGTTTTGAACTCTGAAATCGGTATTCTGCTCATATCGATTCGCAAGCGGCCGAAACCACACCGGATTGCCGCACTGATCCATGATTAGCGCACCAGTCTGACCGATCATTCTTTCTCCAAAAGCAGTATAGGGAGCTGTAAAGATCAACCCCGGTGCAGTTCCTGGCCGATTTTTGTTAATGTGCACCTTCATAGGATGCAGATTTGGAGCCGATACAAAGCACCAGGCCCCGGAATCGTTTCTTTTTATTTTTACATTGCGAGGTCTATCCGTTTTTATATCGGACATTACGATTCATCTCCTAAAGCCAGAAAACGCTGATCCAATTCGATCAGTGTTTCCTCTGTCTATCTGAATTATTTCGGCCCGAGCAGATGCTCCGGCCCTCAGATACTATATAATATGGAAAGATGAAAGAAACGGTGTAATACTCTCAACGAAGTAAGCTTACGTTCGCTTTGGTAAATGAACCGGACACCGATCGACTGGCTTGATTTATGAATGCTTTGCATGGTAGCGGGCAGAAATCCGTTCTGCCTGCTCCTGAAGCTTTGCCCTGACGTGTTCCGGCTCCAGTACGGTCAAACTGTCTCCATAGGATAAAAGATAACCGATGAGCCAATTGCTCTCAGGGAGCCTGACCGTTATGGAAAAGGAGCCGTCATCCATACGCTGGATATCCGTCTCACTGAAATCGTCAAATACCCGGTAGGCACTGTCCTGTGTAACGTTCATCCGAAGGCAGAGAAGGGAGGCCTCATCCTCTTCCAGATTGAGGCTTTCCGGAATTACTTTCTCTTGAAAAGATTCATCCGACAATATGATTTCTGACATTCTGGCGATCTTAAACGTGCGGTATGCTTTACGGGACCTGCAATATCCATAGAGATACCAAGCGTATACCTTGAAGATCAGCTTGACAGGCTCCACCGTCCGGCTGCTGCTCTCTCCCGCTGCGTTAAAGTATTCAAAGCAGATTACTCTGCGGTTTAAGATTGCTTCCTTTAGCATTGAAAAGCTGCTCTGACTGTCCTTTCCGCTGCCCCACGGCGTGAGATCTGCCTCAATCCAGTCGCTGCTCTTATGATCGAAAATTGCGTTAAGTTTCCCCAGAACCTTCCGGCTTTCAGGGCTTTGCGCAACGGAAAGGCTCTGAAGCGCATAGAGTATTTCATTTTTTTCCTCTTCAGAAAAGACAGACTTATTCAAAATGAAATTGTCCATCAGAGAGATTCCCCCGCCTTTCCCCTGGCTTGTGTAAACCGGAATCCCCGCAGAGGACAAGATGTCTAAATCCCTGTAAATCGTCCTTGTGGAAACTTCGAACCGTTCCGCAAGTTCTCTCGCGGTAACGGATTTTTTATTGAGTAGTAAATATACCATTTCAAATAGTCGATTGATCTGCATTTCTTCACCCCACATCAGTATTTAATGAAATAACCCAAAATTCATCCTTATAAAATTTTAGGTTGATTCTGTACTTCCTATATTATAAAACGCATAATCTGACATTTCCATGTCAAGTTATGCGTTTTATAATATTTGTTTTATTTCAGTTGATAATTTATTTTATATTCTTGATCATTTATGATCCAGTGAGGCTTTCATAAAACGGCAGTATCCAATCTCTGCGGCATTCTTCATCAGCTCGAGGTTCAGCCAGGCAGCCAGCTCATAAAACGGCCTGTTTTCAAAGGGCCACTTGGTCCGGCTGCTGCTCTTCAGTTCGTCATCCGTCAGCGTTGACAGCAAAGAACGCCATTTGTCCTCCAACAGTTCGATCTCAGCTTTCACGGCCTGTGCACTGCCCGGCCACGTGACACCTTCTTTCGTAAGGGTTCCGTTGCCAAAGGAGTGATCAAAGACCATGGACCACCAAAACAAAATATGCCATGTAGTCCACGCGATACTGGATGCCCCCATGCCATATTCCTCAGTTTCCGGCCAGTCAGCTTTCCAGGTTCCCTGGGATTCTGTAACATGCAGCCCTTGGCCGCCGGGCCGCCAAAGGCATGTCCCGTTATCCAAATCGTGCAGATGGAAATCCAGCATCTGACACGCAATATCAAACTGAAATAACAATGTATCGATCAATACTTGATTCTCTGCTTCCAGTCCATCCTGCCCAGCTTCCTGATTCTTTTTTCCGCTTTCCATATCCATTCCCCTCTCGTTCTTCGTGATTCTCCATTCTGCATATTCCACCTTTCTCTCCCGCAGAACAAATCAGAATAAACGTCCTATGATCTATTCTCCCGGGCAGCGGCTGGAATATTCACACATCCCCAAGCCATCGGGCCAGAATATTTTATTTGAGCCCCATTACTGGCAGCAGACATTGATAATAGCATAGCCGAAGACGCGCAACCTTGTCAACAAGTAAGAAATGTGGAAGCCTGATCCGAAAACAGAAGGGACAGTTTGTGCATCGCCCTCGTACAGGCAACGTAAAGCAACTTTCGATCCGTTTCTGTGCAGTAGGTTATACTGTCAGCAGACGGAATGATCACTTCTTCAAACTCCAGCCCCTTTGCCATGGAAACAGAGGTCACGGTAACGCCAGTTGAAAATTTTTCACTATCAGGAGTAAGTAAGGTCATTTCAAATTCCTCGAAGAAAGACTCATAAAGTGCTTTTGCACTATTGTTTGTTTTCGTGATGATTGCTAAGGTTCCGGATCCCCTTTTCCGGAAAGTGCTCAACTTGTGACGGATATGTTCCAGCTCTTCCTGCTCACTGCTGCAAGGGACGAACTCTGGCGGTTCCCCATGGCGCTCTACCGGTTCCATATTTGAGGCACCTTGTATCTTTGCTGCAAGCGTCATAATCTCATAGGTAGACCGGTAACTTTTATTTAGTTCTATGAAAACCCCTTCCGAAAAAATCGCACCAACATCCTTAAATGTATGACTGCTGCAGGGATTTAAACCCTGCCCAAAATCACCTAGGATCGTTTTTCCGCAATGGAACAGCTGCTTTATCACTGCCAGTTGAACCGGTGTGTAATCCTGCATTTCATCGATGACAAGATGCTTCATCCGGTGATCTTCCTTCAATCCCTCAAAAGCACTCTTAAAGTATAAGTAGGGAAAGACATCGTTCCATTCCAGAGTTTTCTTGGTTGGCATCACCAGCAGATTTGAAAGATTCTCCCCTTGAAAGAATGCTTTATAAAGCTCCAGCGAATTTTTCACCTTGAGCATCGCAGCCAGCTCTTTCTCTATCATTCCTATTTTGGGAAGCACAACACCCCAAAGATTATCGGATTCCAGCCTTACCCTGATATCATCTGCAACCTCCTTCAGGCGGCGTTTCACAGGATAACGGCTGTAAGCCTGAAACCGCTCAAAGATCCACTCCTTTTTGACGTAAAAACCACCGAAGGCATAATCCCTGGGTTCAAACCACTTCAAGCTTTCCGTTTTGAGATACTGTTCCACCTGCTGAAAAAATTCCATGCTGGCTTTGCGTCTAACTCTCAGAGCCCAAGCCGTGTCATCGTTTTCCAGAGGATCTTTATCCAGCTCAAAACCCAGTGCGCTTCCCAGCTGCTCCGCTGCAATGTCAGCAGCGCTCTTTTCACAGATTGCTTCTTCCCCCAGTTCCGGCAAAACATTGGAAATATAACTGCTGAACACTTTGTTGGGAGATAATATCGTGATGTTTTCTGCAGCAAGGGTGTCCCTGTTCCGATAGAGCAGATATGCAATACGATGCAGTGCTACTGAGGTTTTCCCTGACCCAGCAACGCCCTGAATCACCATATCACCGGTTTGTTCCTTGCGTATAATCTGATTCTGTTCGCGCTGAATCGTTGCGATGATCGTTTTCATCTTCTCATTAGTACTATCGCTTAACTCTCTTTGGAGTACTTCATCCCGAATATTAACCGAACTTTCCAGTACATATTCCATGCTTCCCTTGGAGATTTTAAACTGTCTTTTCAGAGACAATTCCCCTTCGATCCTTCCAGAAGGAGCATCATACCCGGCTCTCCCTGTTTCGGTATCGTAAAACAGGTTGGAAACAGGCGCTCTCCAATCATAGATCAGCACGTTTTGTTCCTCCGGGTCCACAAAAGAAAACCTTCCGATATAGTATGGCGCGTCGTGTTCTTCCCCGTCGCTTCGGAAATCAATTCGACCGAAATAAGGGGAGGCTTTCATCGTATCCACCTTATTTCGCATTTTCACCGCAAAGCCGACGGCTCTGTCAATCTGCTGAAGCGCCAGTTCATTCTGAAAGATCTCTTTTGGATCGATCTCACTTCTGTATTCCGCGATGTAACGTTTCAATTCCACGTACTCCCGGTCATACCGCAGGACAGATTGTTGATATCGCTTCCAGGCCAGATTCAGTTTTTCAATCACTTTGTCAAGGTTCTCATATTCCTCAGAATATGCTGCTGTTTTTTTCGAATTGCCGGTTGATACTCCAGAATTGCCGTCTGACACTTGCGAAGTGCCAGCTGTTTTTCCAAGGTACTCCTCTGCATTTCCGGCACTCGTCAGGTCCTTTTTCCGATTATTTGCAAGGATCATTTTCTGTGTCGGATATCCGAACTCTGTGAGCAGCTCTCCTTCTTTAAATCCTAGTTCCATAAGCAATTTACGGTATCCGGTATCCGCCCTATCTCCCTCCCTGTATGTTGTAATCGTAATAGGATCATGCAGAATCAGCTCCGACAAAGCCCTGTCAACCAACCCTTCGAACACCCTCTTTTTACGATATAGAGGATGAACGCCGAGAAATTCAATTCTGCCCGTTTCATAAGACAAAAGCATGATTCCAACCGTCTGATTTTCTTCCTCCGCAAGGAAAGCACACTTCCTTTGAATACAGTTTTCTAATACGCGCACGTACTCAGTTTCACTCAAGCAGGGAAAGCCGTCCACAACGAGACGAACCAGCTTCATCCAGCTTTGTATATCTCTCATGTCTGCATATCTCAGCGTCACGCTTCCATCCTGATTTTCAACCATCGGGCTTGGCATGCCGAATTCATACTTCAATTGTAAGGGGTAATAAGAACGGCTTTTTCTAAATTCCAATGGTGCTTGTTTATACATTTCCTTGAAGGCACCCGCAAAAGACTGCTGACTGGAATATCCGGCCGCCAGAGCAATTTCAAGGATTGGTTTCCTTGTAAACGCCAAAAGTTTCGCTGCCTCCGTCAATTGACGCCGCTGTACATAGTCATGTATGGTGAGCCCTACCGTTTCGGTAAACCTTCGATGCAGGTGGTATTTCGAATA
>JAQSXD010000177.1 GCA_029266295.1 Bacillota bacterium
GCCTTATACTTCATTATATCACAAACTCTTCTTGATTTTCATATATTACAACATAGAAGTTTTTCTTCTAGCTAATTTTATCAATCGTTAGGGTAATTAGATTCATTTGAATATCAAACGATTAAAATACACTGCCCCTTGTCAAAAGGCTGTGGTCTCGGATCTTACCGCCGTCGGTACCGAGAGACATTGTATACTGGACCTTGGTCTGTCAAAAGGAGCTTCAGCAGAAGCACTTCACAAAAGTCCCACCGGAGATCCTACAGCCTATTTCATCACAGGGGCAGTGATAGCATTCCGGTGTTATAAGGCCCATTCCGGCGTTACCCGTGCTGCGTTCCACATGTCAAAAAAAGAAACCCTGTGTCTCAAATGGGCTTTGCTGACGATGGCAATTCCCAACTCGAACGGGTTTCCTCTCTCTTTTATTGCAGCATTCTGTGCCGGAATGCTCTTTGATACATTCTCTACTTTCCCAGAAACTCCAGGATTTCAAATGCGTTGGTATCAGGCTTGGCTTTTTCAAAAACCTTGATAATCATTCCCTCTTCGTCGATGATATAGGTCGATCTCACAACCCCCATAGCGCTCTTTCCGTACAGCTTTTTCTCCTGCCAAACATCATATCCCTTAATCGCAATCAGCTCAGGATCAGAGAGCAAAAGAAAGGGAAGTTCATATTTCTCAGCAAATTTCTGATGAGATTTACTGCTATCTTTGCTGATTCCAATTACAACAATATCTTCTGACCGAAATCCGTCATACGCCTCTTTGAAGGCGCAGGCCTGCCTTGTACACCCAGGTGTATTATCCCGTGGATAAAAATATAGAGCGACCTTCTTTCCTTTAAAGTCGGACAGGCTCACAAGCCTCCCATCCTTGTCCTCCAAAGTAAAGTCCGGCGCTTTCATTCCTTCTTTTAACATTGAAACACCTCCCTTACGGTTTACAACAGATAGTACCAAATCAAAAATAGAACCGACAGGTTAAACAGAAGCGCAACCGGCAGCAGGAGCCGAAACTTCCATTTTCGGGTCTTATGTCGAAACAAAATGGAGCCCAGCAGGCTGCCAAGTCCTCCCATTACAAAAGCAACCGTCAGCAGCGTCTGTTCACTGATACGCCTCATATTTTTTACTGCAAGAAACTTGTCTGTGCCCATCAGTAAGAACGTGACAAAATTCCATCCCATTATGATATAGATCCATTCTTTCATATCAATCTCAGCATCTCCATTTTTATGATTTTAAATTCACTTTTTATCTTATGATAAATCTCTGTGATTCTCAAGGTATTTGTGCGGCAGCATTCCATGATAAAGTCATAGTTGGCGATAGCGGTCTCGATCACGCTTCGGTCCAGTTTTCCACTGTCTAGTTGTCTCTGTAAGATATCAATCACCACTTCTTTAGAAAAACTTTCCTTATAGCTCCTTTTGCCAGCAAGTGCACTCATCATATCGGAAACAGCTACGATCCGGTCATTCAGCGTCAGCTGGTCTGCTTTTAATTTCAGGGGATAGCCTCGTCCGTCCAATTTTTCGTGATGTCTGTAAGCAACCTGATAGATTTCATCCTGAACCCGGCCCTTTAGAATATCTCCGGTGATCTCTATGTGCTCTCTCATGATCCGCATCTCTTCCTGCGTTAAGCCACCCGGTTTTTCGAGAATTTCAAGAGGGGTTGCAATTTTACCAATATCATGAAGATATGCGCCCAGTTCTATTTTCTCTAGGTCTTCTTCCTCTAGCCCAAGCAACCTGCCAAGCTCCAGGCTGATGCTGACAGTTGAAACCACATGCGTTACCGTGGTTTCACTTCGGAAATCGATGGAATAGGCGATCATGTGGATAAACTCCATCATGGTTTCACTGTCAAAATCCCCATCTTTCAGCATCTCATTCAACTCATTCAAATAGGCGCCGCTTTTAATCTGCTCTTCGATGTCCACTTGTCTGTTGGCACGATTAAAGAAGGAAATTGCTGTTTTGCCATAACGATGCCCCCAGGATTCATCATCGGATAATTCTGAGGGTTCTTTTTTTTGCAGAACAACGTCCATCTGGTCTGCCAAATGGATCATAACGGCAATTTCGCTGATTTTACTATCTAACTTGAATTTATTATGATGAGAATAATTGAGATGATGATATAAAACAGCTTCTGCCCATTTGTTCAGCGGTGACATGTATTTGAGAAATAGATAACCATAAATTGAGTGATCAAACACATCATCTGTCTCGAACCTCAACATATTGTCAATTTCTTCCGTTTTATATGCACCTATGTCATGAAGGGCGGAAACGATTACGATCTCCTGCATTTCACGCAGCGAGTAGGCACCTGATGCCTGCATCATTTTGTAAACAATATATGCAACTCTGTGGCCATGATCAACCAGTCTGACGTCGATATGGTCCAAGGCTCTGAGCATGATAGACATTACACGCCTGAGTGTTAAGTTGAGCCCTATCATAAGATAATCTCCTTATCCGTCTAATATTCTTTTTCAGATATAATTTTAGCACAATTTGGTCAGAAAGTATAATAAATTCACGAATTTTGTCATACTGTGTCGGTTAAATATATTTTTTTCTGTTAATTGCGTCTTGAATATATGTTGACAAAACTAACACCGTTAGTCTACAATTATACTAACGGTGTTAGCCTAGATCAAATATTAGAAATCCCTTATTAGCACCAGACTGGAGGCAAAAGATTTCCTTCATCAATCAGGAGGTTCATATGAGAACACAGAATGACAACTGCAAAAGCAACAAGGATAAAATTTTTATTACAGCGATCAAGCTCTTTGCGGAAAGCGGCTATTCCGGTGTATCCATGCGCAATATCGCAACGGCTGTAGGAATTAAGGCAAGCTCCATTTACAACCACTACGAAAGTAAGGAGGCAATCCTGGAGGCAATCTTTGATTATTATGTCCAAAGGCTAAATGAAACGGTTTATCCGAGTTTGGAGCTGCAAGCCATTACAAATCCGAAAGAATATTTAAGAGAAAGCCTGCAGACCTCAATGATGCTCTTTAAAATTCCCGTTATGAGCGATATCATCAGAATTATCACCAGAGAGCAATTCAGTAATGAACGAATCCGTGAATTCTTATTACATGAAATGATTTTAAAGCCGCGCAAACAATTCATACGAGTCTTTGAGAAATTGATTGCGGAGAATCTGATAAAGCCCTATCCCGCTGAGATTCTTGCAAAAGAGTATCAATCATTCTCAATCAGCAGGTATTTTGAAAACAGCCTTATCAACACAGACCTGCTCAATCTGGAACGGGACCAGCTTGAACAGGAAGCGCATCTTGATTTTTTCTGGAATGCGATAAAGAAAGAGGAGTATTCACTTTGAAATCATTAAGTCGAATCATTAAAGCAAATCCCATTCGCTCATTTATCGTCTTAACCTACTGCTGGTCCTGGCTTATATGGTCAGGCCTGTATTTTGTCATACCGGATGGAATGTACAGCGCCCCTGGGGTTCCCAATGATCTGCCTCCCTCGTTTATCTTGTTTTTCATTGCTGGAGGCATAGGCCCGAGCCTGATAGGTCTTCTGCTGACAGGAATCATTAGCGGCAAAGGCGACGTTGTCAATATACTGCTGCAGCTAAGAAGCTGGCGTTTTTCCGGAATGTGGATTCCTGCAGTACTGTTTACTGCTCCTGCAATTGCTTTGGCCGCTCGATTTCTGCAGTTCAATTCAGGCTATGAGGTTCCTGATATTTTGAAACTGTCAGGGATCATTCCCGCTTTGTTCATGGGACTCATAGCTGGCCTGTTGGAGGAATTCGGCTGGAGGGGCTTCCTTCTGCCAAGGCTTCTGGAACGCTTCCATCCTTTCATTGCAGGTCTCACCGTCGGGATTCCATGGGGCATCTGGCATTCGATCCCTGCTTACTGGGGAATCGGCTCTGTTTACGGCTCGGATTTCTGGCTGTATTTCTTAATTGCGGATTTGTCAAACCTCATTGCGTTCTCGGTGCTGATTGCATTTACCTGCAATTCGGTAAGAGACAGGATACAGCTGGCGATTTTATTCCATGCCAGCATGTCGGCAAGCATCAATATATTTCTGTCAGATCTTCCCACCAAAGCCGATACCATCAGGCTTCTGGGAAATTTCTCTGTCGCCGCGTGGGCAGCAGTCATCATCGCAGCTATTGTCTTCCGGTTCAATACGATGAATCAAAAACACCAGATTGAATGAACCGTGCCGCTACAGCACTATTTCTGTGTCATTTAGGACGATACTCTCGATTCCTTCCGGATCAAGCAGTTCCCTCATCTTCATATTGATTACATACTCTCTTCCGTTGATTGATGTCCCCCAACCCAATGAATCATCCTTTGTGAGAGCCGTCCCATCCTTGAGGTTTACAGAAGTTATTTCAATCAGGTCCCCATCATTCGGATTCGGTGGTACAGAATCGTATTTTTTGATATAATCTCCGCTGATTTTTACGTTGAGTGCAATGGGAGATATGGATACCGAATCCACACGAACCGTCTCACCATTGACAGGAATGTCCTTGTCAACATCAAAGTTCTTGGATACGTCATGATAGTTCAATTTCCAACTCAGAATCCATTCCCCTTCGTAATCAGGAATCATTTCACCACTGTCCATATCATAATGTCTCAAATTCACAAATTTCATTTCGATCTCTTTATCGTTGATATTACTGTTGGCCTCCATGGAAAACAGCAGCGTTCCCTTATTATCATTCGGCTCATCATCCGGCAGCAAGTCACAGCTGTATCCCATGCCCGTAACGCCTTCCACCTTCAGAAAAATCATATCGAATCCTGTCTGGGGATTTAAGATCTGACCTTCCGGTACAGTTACATCAAGGAGAATATACATGTTGCTCGCATCCCCGATGGTCTGCACCGCTTCAATGGCAACACCTCCTTGCTCATCCTTCACTCCCACATTCATTCCCGCACCGGAAAGATCCCCCTGATTTTTATCACTCATCCCGAAATAATTAGAAATTCTGCTGTCCCATTGAAAGATCTCCGCAGCGAATGCAGTTGACGCAAACACGCATAAAGCAACAAGAGATGCGAGAAGAATTCGTTTTCTCCTGCCAGGGAAACGCACCTTTTCAAAATTTGAAGGTCTGTCATTCACCGCTTCGTCTTTCATCTTTGCTTGAATCTTCGATAAAATCCTCTCCCGCTCCGATTCAGATAGCTGATCCTGAAGCAGTTCAGATCCATCGCTGAGATTTGTGGTTTCCGTTTCGTGAATATCCTCCAAAAGCTCATCGATTCGAATCACCCTATTTTTATCCATTCCCCTTGTATTATTCATATCGAATTCCCCTTTCTGTTAATTCCAGCCGTAACCGATCCTTTCCTCTGTACAAATGATTTTCCACTGTTTTAGGGGTTAAACCCAGGCGAACAGCGATCTCCTTAACCTTAGCAAAATAAAAGTACCTTAGAATAAACACAGACCGCGTGGGTTCTTCCATATGCCCAACCGTATCATGCAAAATATTGTCATTCAGCTTCCTTGCATAATCCCCTTCAATGTCCACCGCTGCCTGCAGAACAACCTCCTCAATAGGAAGATGTTCCCCTGACTTATTCATCGCTCTTCGCTTATCCAAGGCCTTATGCCTTGCAATTCCGTACAGATAACTTTTCAACGAGTACCCTGCGCTCTTGTCAAACCGGTCTGCTGACTTCCAAAGCTCAACAAAACTGTCAGCCACAGCCTCTTCCACATCCTCAGAAGTGCAGTCAAACAATATGTTTTTGCAGATTGTTCGAACGGGGCCGCCATAAGCGTCAAGCGCCATACGCACCCCCTCTTCAGGGACTTCTTTCAGATGACGCAGGATGATATCTTCACTAATCTCCTTCATTCCGTAACTCCTTACCTTTTTACCTGACCATATACAGTCGATGCTTCATGAAAAACGTCTTTCACTTAACTATTCGATCAAACATTCTGTTTTCACTCACCCAATAGTAAAAAATATAGATCAATTCATCCGTTTTTTTTCAGGAGGAAAAAACAAATAAAAAGAGGACCCTTCGATCCTCATCCTGCTTCATCCGTATTTTTTTCTTCTCTTATTATGATACATCAGGCTGTCCACATAATGCATAAACTGATCAAAGCTTTCAAAGTTTGAATCATACAGTTCCGCGCCAATGCTGCAGTCAAGGACATACTCTTTATTGGAATTCTCGTTGTGCTTTCGGAAACTGTCTTTAATCCGGTCCACGGTCATATCAATTTTCTCTCGCGTATTGCAGTCTAAAATGATCAGAAATTCGTCTCCACCGGTTCTGGCGATGATGTCGGTTTTCCGTAAAACACTTTTAATAAGCTGAACCGTTGTTCGCAAAGCGTAGTCCCCTTCAAAATGCCCGTGTTCATCATTAATCCGCTTCAATTCATCGATATCCAGGACAATCAATCCGAAAGCTTCATACTGTTTCTGACGTTTTCTTCTGTTGATGCAGTACTCAAAGGTGCTTCTTGTCCATGCTCCGGTCAAATCATCGATATGAGCCATCCTTTGCTGTAGAAAAATATAGACAACAACAAGTGAATACGCTGCACTGCACCACATGAGAAGGGCACCGTAGAAGTGCGCCTGAACAAACCCTCCGATCAAGGGGAGAATTCCAAACACCAGCATTGGGGTATACTCTTCCTTGACAATTTTCCCTCTGTGCATACAGACAAGGAGAAATGCATATGCGATATAAAAGTATACGATGCTCACGGAAAGTACAAAGAAAGGGCCACGGTGATACACGTTGGCGCCATCTATGTAAAAGACCAGACCATAAATCGGTGATAAAACCGTTATGATAAAATTTACGAATACCGGGATCGTAAACAGATAATGGCTTCGATGCGTGAGTTTGCGATCCGGTATACACCAATTGGATATCAACAGATACCAAAAATAGGTAAGAACAGGGGCAAGAGAATACAAGATCACATGGAGTGCGGTGGACAAGGGTGCTGCCCACACTGCCGTGCTGCGGTTTAACACGCAGGTTGCGGTCTCAAGAAGCAATTCAAATATGACAATCTGGCTTGTAATTAAGAAAACCTTGTTCAGGCGATCACTTCGATCAAGCCTTCTAAAAGCAATTAGAACCACAATTCCAAGCATCGCAGAAGCCATCAGATTGTTGTCAATTCTCAAGTATTTTTCCATGCCCAGGATACCACCTAAAATCATATTCCAACACGATTGTCAATTATAATTATTGTATCAATTTGATCGCATTTCGTCAATATTCTACCAACAATTGAATATAATTTGCCCAGGTGTCGAACATTTTTCTTTTTACATGGATATCAGTATATGATTATTTCTTACTATTTGCGACAAAACGACCTCTGAGTTTGTAATATCCGCCCAGAACCCCGGCAACCGGTTTGAAATAGAATGGCTCCATGGATTTTGACACATCCTTCAGATGCGCTCTAATGGGCAGATTTTGAGGGCAGTGCCGCTCACATTTTCCGCAATCCTTGCAAAGAGATGCATAGGACGG
>JAQSXD010000178.1 GCA_029266295.1 Bacillota bacterium
AAAGGCGTCTCGCTGTCTTGAATCGCGCAGCTGCAGTCGATTTGTTCGGTAGTACGGATATCTGCGGCAATGAACTCACGCTGAAAGGGGAGCATTTTACGGTTATTGGGGTAATCGAGGATTCAGGGGGAATCAGAAGTTCGGAACAAAAAAACAGGATCTATCTTCCCGCATCATCGGCGGATGAAAAAGATCCCGGCTCCTTTTTCATAAAAATTGAACAAAACGGGGACGAAATCCAGGTAAAATATTTATATCAATTGATGAAACCGGAAGGGAACTACACTTTCTTCTCGTTTGGCAGAATCATGGAGTTGCTTGGTGATCTATCTAAAACTGCACTTAGAATCAGCTGTGCGGGTATTTCAGTGCTCTTGCTGAAACAGATCGGAAGGGGATGGATGGCTGATCTGGAAGAGGTTAAAAGACTATTTGCGCATCAGTATTTAGGGGAACTGGTGCGAATGCAAAGGCGACTTCTAATAAAACTTTCCGTAAAGTCATTATTTATAGTGACGGCCGCTCAGATGATTCTGTTTCAGCTTCTTGGCATGATCGAGACCATAGCGAAATGGAAAGAGACAGAAGTGCTGGGCAAAATCATCGATACTTCCGCACTAGGTTGCCATGCGCAGCAGCTTCAGCATATTGCGGTACTAATGATGATTCTCACTGCTTTGTTACTCATAAACCTTCTGATTCTTTTGTGCCGGAATAAAAAAACAAGGTTGTATTAACGTCTCATACTCACGTTTCCTGACCATTGCGCATATAAATATAGTTGAATCGATTTTTGACAGGGAAGTAGAGGAGGGATGGCATGCAGGGCACAATAATCAATCATAAAGGTGAGGCGGTGAAATCCGCAGAAATCAGTGTTCGTAAAATAGCGTCTGTATCAGAAACGGGAATATCTAATGTAAAGGATGGATCAGAAGGTCCATTAGAACAGCACCTACTAGATGAGGTTGTCTGCGTTCAAACGGATGAGGAAGGGAACTTTACGCTTAGGCATCTGGACCCCGATGCAAAATACGTCTTTGAGATCAGGCTGAAAGAATTCATCTCTGCTGATCAGACTGATAACCTCCCCAATTCTTACATTCAGGCCCCCATTCGAGCTGTTGAAACAAAAGACACTGCGTTTGATGTCAGATTGGGAGCAACCGGGGGCAAGAATTCCGTGTCAGGCAATGAAGCCCGAAAAGATCCTCATAAGAATGGATGGAATGATCGAGATGAGGATAATTGGAACGATCAGGAAGAGGATGATTGGAACGATCAAGAAGAGGATGATTGGAACGATTCTGAAGATGGATGGGACAATCGGGACAGGGACCATCCCATAAATACTGTAGCTGCTGACAATGATGACGACTATGACGACTCGGAATGGTTTGATATCCAAGAACAAGAGGTAATGGAGCAGTATGCTGGTAATATGATTGTACAGAAAAAAGACCTCGAAGAGAAGCTTGTTACAATCAGAAAATACATATGGTAGTGTCAGGTGCTGCATTCCGGGAGCGTTTGAAAGTTTCTATGCAGAGGAGGCTTCTTATTCAGAAAGAATCAGAGCCTCTTTTCATTTGTGCAAGAATATTTTATAATGATGAGAGAGCGAGAGCGAAAGGAGTTACTTATGGACAATCTCATGATGGAAAAAACGATTCGAGAAGTATATGATCGACTTGAGAAGAATAATTTTTCAACCTTGAAAAGGCCCGAAAAACTCATGTGGGATCGTCCTTTGATAGGCTTTGCCAGAGGGGATGATCCCTATTTCGATTTTTTAAAACAGCACATTGGCTCATTTCACTGGAGTCCGCAGGAAGCGTTTCAACTGAAATACCCTGAACTGATACCGCAGAGCAGATTGAGTGTAGTTTCCATGGCATTTCCTCAGACCATGGAGACAAAAGCCGCCCAGGCAAGGGAAACCACTGTGCCTTCTAGAGAATGGATTGTTTCAAGGGGTGAGTGGGAGCCGTTAATGAAGGAATTCAGCAGTAAGCTGACAACGCGATTGGAGGATTTGGGAATTAGAAGCGTCTCCATCGATCTGCTTCCGGAATTTTCAACGGTAAGAACCAGTCATCTTGGAATTGCTTCCAAATGGTCACACCGCCACATTGCTTACCTTGCCGGGCTTGGTACTTTCGGCTTGTCGGAAGGTCTGATTACCGAGAAAGGCAAGGCAGTACGCTTCACCAGCTTAATCGTTGAAGGTAATTTGATCCCTACGGAAAGAGCATATCAGGGTCATTATGAATGGTGCTTATATTATAAAGACGGCAGCTGCGGGGCTTGTATGCGGCGTTGTCCGGCAAATGCCATAGCAAAGGAAGGCCATGATAAAGATCTGTGCGATGCTTATGAGGAATTCTTTGGTGAAAACCTCTGGCCGCAGGATATTGAACGGGGAGACTATATTCTGGGTTGCGGTCTATGTCAGGTTGGAATCCCATGCCAGCACAGTCGGCCGTAGCACGCTGAGGGGGGAGAATTGTGGGTGAAAACAGAAAGAATTTGAATGGCAGCAAAGGTAGTATAGAAACGTTGACGCAAATGAAAGAAAATCTGGAGGAAATCGCTAGGAACAACGGAGTGAATGAAATACGGTTCGTCGATGCCGAACCATTGCAACCGGTGGAAATCTACGAGGGAAGACAGCCGAAGGATCTGATGCCGGGAGCCAAATGTCTGATCGTCACAAGCGTCTATATTGGAGGCTTTCGATTGCCGAATCTCGATCTGGAGCTTCATGGCAATATGAGCAGGCTTACCCTGTCAGGGTTTTATTTCAATGTGGTTGAGCCGCTAAAACCTCTTCGGGATGATCTGATCTCCAAAGGCTTTGAAGCAACGATCTACGATGGTCTTTTGGAGAATCATTGTATTCCATTAAAACCTGCAGCGGTTAAGGCTGGTTTGGGATGGATTGGGAAGAACACCCTGCTGATCAGCAAGGAATACGGGAGCTTTCAGGCCCTTGGAGGAGTCATCACCAATGCCGACCTGTCAGAGATTTACCCCGTGCAGAAAGATCGCTGCGGAAGCTGCAACTTTTGCGCAGACAGTTGCCCTGCGCATGCTGTTTCACGGGGAAGGCTTGACCGGTCAAGATGCTTGTCCAATCTTCTTGAAGAAGAGGACTTGCCAGAGACCATAGACGAGATGAAGGATAACTATTTCTTTGAATGTGATATCTGTCAGGACGCTTGCCCTTGGAATAGAAAGCATTTGGCAGCACCTCTCAAAACGGGAAATATTCTGCCCAAAGACCGTGAAAATGAACTGACGGAGCTCTTTCGATTCGACACCCTTCTGGGTATGCGTGAAGATGAATATCGAAAAAAAATACTGCCGCTTCTTACCGGGGTTGATTTGCCCTATAAGCTGTTCCAAAGAAATGTGCAATTAGCATATCATTATAAGCATAAGACATAAAGTTAGCGTTGTTGGGGTGATAAGGGATAAAAAGGAGATTACGATGCAAAAAGATATCAAACTATACAATGTCATGTTTCCGATCTGGTTTTTAATTGTTTTTCCCATTGCGTGGATCATTATCCTTCCGGTTAATTTTATCATTGACAGTTTGGTTTTATTGATCAGTGCCAGGGTTTTAAAGCTTACGGACATGAAAGATATTTATAAGAAAAGCATTCTAAAAATCTGGATGATCGGCTTTGGAGCCGATTTTGTGGGCGCAGGAATCCTATTTCTTTCAACAACTGGTTCCGGTGTTTGGTATGAATACCTGAACGCTGTTTCGTGGAACCCCTTTGACAACTGGTATGCCATTCTCTTTGTAACCTTTGCGACGGCGGTTACCGGAATTCTGATCTACTTCGGCAATTTAAAGCTAGTGTTTCAAGGCATGGATATGGAGCAGCGTAATAAAAAGTTGCTGGCATTGGCGCTTGCGGTTTTCACTGCACCCTATGTATTCTTTTATCCAAGTGCATTGATCAATGGAGGCTCTTGGGATCAACTCGACTTTTTGACAAATCACTTTGTAAAAAGCAGTGAATTCAGACTGGAAGCCGAACAGGGCACCGGAAGTTTACAAAACCCGATGCTATTATACTATTATCAGCGTGAAATAAAGGATGCCATAAACACCGCAGAGAAAATATCTAACGATAGTGCAATGAATTCCCAACCGGATTACACGTTCTATTTCTATAACAGGGATTATACTGAGAGAAAGGAAATTCCGCTATGGCTGGAGAATGAAGAGGGATATTTTAGGTATCAAAATAATTGGTACATGCTGAATCAGCAGAAGTTTCCCTCGATGAAAGAAATGCTGGAGGTGATCCAGGAGACAAAAGGGGAAAAACAATTTAAGCTCGTACCGGAACCTGAAACGGCGAAAGCCGGTGACCCAACCAATGTAGATAAAGAAGGGAAACGAGAGGACGCATATCCTATTTTCGAAACCAGTAGATCACTGTACTATTTTTCAGATAAAGAGTATTTTTATACCGCAGTCATACAATTTGAGGGAATGGAACAAATGGAGCTCTATGAGGCATTGGAAAAAGGGCTTGTTTCTCCCCGGGAATTGATTGACGATGGTATGGCACTTACAGAAGAAGCCAGAAATTAATAGAATCGACCCTACTAAGTTATGAAAATGTAGGATGTCAAAACAAACAATAGGAGGAACAACAAATGAAAGTATTATTAGTGAACGGCAGCCCAAATAAAGAAGGCTGCACCTTTACCGCACTGTCGGAGGTGGCAGGTGCGTTGCAGAAGCATGGAATTGAAACGGAGATTTTCCATATTGGTAGAAAGCCAGTTCACGGATGTATCGCTTGCGGACGTTGTGAAGAGCTTGGCCGATGTACCTTTGACGATGATATCTGTAATGAACTGACAGGGCGTATGATTGCGGCAAACGGAATTATCATCGGGTCACCGGTATATTATGCAGGTCCAAACGGGGCTCTTTGTGCACTTCTTGACCGTATCTTTTTTTCCAGCTCTCATAAGTTTTCCAATAAGCCGGCAGCAGCCGTGGTTAGCTGCAGAAGAGGCGGTGCAACCGCAGCTTTCGATCGGTTGAATAAGTACTTTACCATCTCTCGTATGCCGGTTGTATCCTCTCAATATTGGAATATGGTACATGGATTTACCCCGGATGATGTCCGCAAAGATTTGGAAGGGCTTCAAATCATGCGTACTCTGGGGGATAATATGGCATGGATGTTGAAATCGATCAAAACAGCAAATCAGATGATGCCGGAAAAGGAACCATGGGTTATGACCAACTTCATCCGATAGGACCCTAAGACGTTTCGATACAAAAAAGCGGCTGCATCGACTAACAGCCGCTTTCGTTTTAGATAAATATCAGCGAAACGTAGGCAGATCTAGAAGATTATCGACGGGATAGGAGTTTGGATCTGTGCGAAGAAACTCGCCTCCATCCTTGCCGCGTATGGCTATGACACCGTCAATCAGACCTTCTTTTGCCTGTAGGATTGCGTGATTGATGGGGAGAACTGTACCATTTTCAAGCATGACATCGGAAATATTCCCCTCATGATCCTTTTTGATTTTGCATATTTTTGCGTTTACTGTGAATCTCTCTGCCATATCATGAACCTCCTTTTGATGACCTCTAGTATTGCGCGATTATCAGCAAAATATACATAAAATGGACAGGCGAAAATTTGCGGAAAATTGTCGTTCTATGTTATAATTAATGCACATAGGTAACAAAATCCCATGGATTTTGTACGAATGCATTGATTGTATCGGTTTGCAGCAAGCCGGAGCTGCGGCTTGCACGGATGATATAATAAATGCAAATACATAGGCTATATCATAATTTGGAAGAGAAGAGCTAGCTATGAAAATAAGAGAATTAAATTTTCCCGTCGTATTTCATGAGAAAACAATGGTGGGTTACGGCGGAAACCAAGATTGGTTTACGGAAATTATAAAACAAAGGGCTGGTTGTGGCTGCACAAGCGGAGCAAACCTGGCAGCGTATTACGCATCGAATTTTTCCGCCATGAATTCTGTCTATGATGGTAACCGAGAGAGCTTCACACAAGGGGAGTATATCCGTGCAATGGAAGAAATGTATCGCTACATGACGCCCGGCGTGATGGGCTACCCCTATGTACGCAAGTTTGGAAGTCAGTTTGTTAAATTCTGTACGGAGCATGGGATCTATCTGGAACCGGTTTACTGTTTAAAGTTCGATAAGACGGAAGCTGCCGTAGCTTATATGAAGGAATGTATTGATGAAGGACATCCCATCGCTCTTCTAATCTTATTTCATCGAGCTCACGCTTTGAGGGAAGATAATTGGCACTGGGTAACGATAACCGGATATGCGGAGGATGAAGATGGTTTGGAAAATCTTGAGGTTATCATGTCAAACTGTGGTGAGCGACAGATTGTAAAAGGTAGTGAACTATTTGAGGTTCACCGAAGAAATACCATACGAATGGTCAGTTTTCGGTTTCGACAGGAATAAAAATCAAGCTGCATCAGTGCTGGTGCGGCTTTTTCTTTGTGAAGAAAAAAATGAAGTTGCTGGTAAACGGAACTTCAAGCTATGAAAAATATGTATTTTCTGCATCGAATATTTTTGAAAAATACGTTATAATAGGAACAAGGCCTAAAGGAAAGAACCATTGGAGGATCTATGAATGAGTATAATCGGTAATGTTATCTGGCTGGTGTTTGGCGGCATATTCGGAGCGATTGCTTGGCTAATCGCAGGATTGCTCTTGTGCATAACCTTGATTGGCATTCCTTTCGGACTGCAATGTTTCAAGATTGCAGGATTTGTTCTCTGGCCTTTTGGCAGGGATGTCGATATCGGAAATTTCGGTGCTGGGGGTCTGATCTTCAACGTGATTTGGATCCTGCTCTTTGGCTGGGAATTGGCTATCGCACATCTTGTGGTTGGGCTGCTATTCTGTATCACTGTAGTTGGAATTCCTTTTGGAATTCAGCATATTAAACTTTCCAAGCTTGGACTGGTTCCCTTTGGGGCCAGAATCTATTGGAGCTAAAGAGCAAATGACAAAGGAGGGAAACCTATGGGTAATATAGCAGCTTTCTTTGATATTGACGGAACAATCTTAAGAGAAGGTCTGATTAGTGAAATGTTTAAAAAGATGATACGGTATGAGCTGATTGATAACAGCAAATGGTATCGGGATGTGGAACCCGCCTTTCGCCAATGGAATAAGCGTCTGGGCGACTATGACCTTTATCTTCAGAAAATGGTTGATATTTATACAGAGACAGTAAAATTTACAAATCCGTATCATATCCGATACATTGCAAAAAAAGTCATTGAACAAAAAGGCGAGCGGGTTTACACTTATTCCCGGGACAGAATTAAATGGCACAAAGATCAGGGGCATACCGTTATCGCAATTTCCGGTTCGCCAATCGAACTCGTCTCTGAGATGACAGCCTTATATGGGATGGATGACTATCGGGGAACCGTTTATGAGATCGGCGACGACGGTGCATACAGCGGCTCAATTCTGCCCATGTGGGATTCA
>JAQSXD010000179.1 GCA_029266295.1 Bacillota bacterium
ATTTCGTAGAAACACACAAAAAGAAGTTCCTCATCGGCTTTGGATGCACTACCGCGGTAGCAGCAGCAATCACCATCACCATTGGCAGCATGACGGCTTACGAATATGTCTACAACGGAAAAGTTCTTGGTGTTGTAAAAAATCAGGAAGATATATACAAAACAATTGATATCATCGGCGACAAGCTGTGTTACCAATATGATGCTGAAATAACCATCAACAAAGATAAGGATATCCAATTCAATAAGATCGTGGCGTTCGGTCAGGAACTGGATGACAAAGAGGATATCTTGTACAGGCTTACCTACATGAGGGATATGAAAGCCAACGGACATGGAATTTTCGTAGACGGAAAAGTTGTCGCTGTTTTGGACAGCGAGGAAACTGCGAAAGAAATCTTGCGTGCGATTCAGGATACTTATCTTAAGCAGGCGGATAATATCCAGTACAAAGAAGTGGGCTTTGCAGAGAATGTTACCATAGATGATGTTGAGACAAAACTTGGGAACATTGATGCGCGGGATAACGTGTTGGAATACATGATGACCGGTGCAGTGGAAAAGAAGATCCATCTGGTACAGCAAGGAGAGACCTTCTCAGGAATTGCAAAAATTTATGGGATTAAGCAGAGTGATCTTCAGGTTTCCAACCCGAACATCACGCCTGACAAGCTTCAAATCGGACAGGAGATTAGCCTGAATCAAATCGTGCCTCTTGTGACGGTGCAGACGGTAGAGGTTGCGGAATATATTGAAACGATCCCCTTTGAAATAACGTATGAGAACACCGCCAGTCTCTTTAAAAAAGAGCAGACAGTAAAGTCAAAGGGTGTGAACGGGGAAAAAGATGTTGTGGCTGAAATTGTCAGAAACAACGGCATAGAAGTAAGCAGGAAAGAAATCAGTGCAACGATTCTTTCCGAGCCGGTCGCTCAGGTGGTGCTTGTTGGTACTAAGGACCCGCCGCCGCTCATCGGAACGGGGAATCTGATCTATCCCATCCGAGGAACCCTTACTTCGAGATATGGGACAAGATGGGGGAGACTCCATTCTGGAATCGACTTGGCGGCTCCCATTGGAACAAAGATTAAAGCTTCCGATGGAGGAAAAGTCATTTTTGCTGGGTACAACGGTTCCCTGGGATATACGGTCAAGATCGACCACGGCGGAGGAAAGGTTACCCTGTATGGACATTGCAGCAAGCTGTTTGTGAAAGTTGGAGACAGGGTATATCAGGGCCAGCATATTGCCAATGTTGGGAATACTGGCAGAAGCACCGGCCCTCACGTACACTTTGAAGTTCATATCAACGGCAATACAAAAAATCCGTTGAATTATTTATAGGCTGAGAGTGCTGGAGCGTTTCTCAGTGAGAATACTACTCGCTCAAAGATTTAAGAACATTCTATAATTCAGGAGACCGCGGCCTTGTGCAAAGCGGTCTTCTCTTTTTAAGGGCATGGCATCCTGAACGATAATTTGCTTGACCTGTGCGGGTGTCAAATCCGGACGCATGGCGTAGAGGCATGCGGCAACCCCGCTAACCACCGGTGCCGCCATGGATGTGCCGGATTGAATGGCATATCCTTTCAGATTTTTTCCGTCAAGAGAGCAGATTTCTACCCCCGGAGCCACGATATCGGGTTTGGTGTCTCCTGCCAGCGTGGGCCCGCGGCTTGAGAAATTAGCCACTTTAATATAGCCATCATCGCTGTGTGTCAGATCCACCGCTCCTACCGTAATCACCAGTGGGCTGGTTCCGGGAGAATTGACAGTACATTTTCCGGGGCCGTTGTTTCCTGCGGCTGTGACGACGGTGTATCCGTATCTTACGGCGGCATTCGCGCCTTTGATCAGTGGATCGTCGTCATAGGGAGATTCAACCTTGATTCCAAGGGATAGATTAATCACCCGAATGTTATAGTAATGACCGTTGTTCACGATCCATTGCATCGCGGCCAGAATGTCTGATTCCGTGCCGTTGCCGGAGTCATCCAGCGCTTTGATCGCGACAATATTGGCGCAGGGGGCTGTTCCGGTAAATTTACCGGCAGTATAGCCATTGCCTGCAATGATACCGGCAACATGGGTTCCATGGCCGTCGTCATCGTAAGGGCGCTCTCTATTTGAGAGAAGATCCTTGAAAGCAATGATTCTGTTGCGAGGCTTGATCAGATCATAGTGAGGAGAGACACCGGTGTCTATAACCGCTACACCTACTCCTTTTCCACGTTCCGTGCTTCCGTAAATTCGCTCAAGATCCTCCTCGAAATTACCACAGGTCGCACTTACTGATTTCGCCCTGGGGTTGATTGGCGTTTTGGAAACGATGGCGTCTTCGCTAATGGAGCCGACCATATTATGTGCTGCCAGCTTTGTAATTTTTTCTTTTGGAATTTCAACGGAAACTGCATTGATGAAGGGGAGTTCGTATTTTATTTGCCCGTAATTTTCAATAATACAGTCCCTTATCTCATTGATTGTTGATTTTGAATATATAATCACCGGGGTTCGATCCCCATTGCTCAAATTCATAGTTTATCACTTCCCATGCCCCATAATATGAGATATGGCTTGGGCATGGTGATGGAGAGGGTTGCAGTATCTTCAAGGAAAAGGGTATAATAATTTTGATAAGGAATACCTCTTTTTTCCATAACGAGTGATTCCGATCGGCTGAGATCTGGTAAACTATGCAGCAAACGGAACGATAGAGGAGGGATTCCTATTACATTACAGCAGTTAAAATATGTGATCGAGATCGTAAACAGCGGCTCCATAAATGAAGCCGCGAAACGCTTATTCATAACACAGCCCAGCCTTTCCAGTGCAGTAAAAGAACTGGAAGCAGAGCTTGGTGTTGAGTTGTTTTTGCGATCCTCCAGAGGCATTTCTCTCACGGCGGAGGGTGTAGAATTTCTAGGCTATGCCAGACAGGTAGTGGAGCAAACATCCCTGCTGGAGCAGCGGTATTTGAATCGGAAACCCTCCAGGCAGCTTTGCAGCATATCGACCCAGCACTATGCATTTGCGGTCAATGCTTTTGTGAATATGATCCAAAAGAGCGGTGCGGAAGAGTATGAATTTACGCTGCGGGAGACGAGAACCTATGAAATCATTGAGGACGTTCGTACCATGCGAAGTGAGCTGGGAATTTTGTATAAAAATCCATTCAATGCAAAAGTAATCGATAAGCTTCTGCGGGAAAACCATCTGGACTTTCATCCTCTGTTCACGGCAAATCCTCATATTTTCATCAGCGCACAGAACCCACTGGCATCCAGAGAATACGTTACGCTGGAGGATCTGGCGGAGTTTCCCTATCTATCCTTTGAGCAAGGGGAATATAATTCCTTCTACTTTTCCGAGGAAATACTGAGCACCGTATTTCATAAAAAAAGTATCCATGTCAGCGATCGGGCAACGTTATTCAATCTCCTGATCGGGCTCAACGGATATACCATTTCCACCGGAGTGGTCAGCGCTGATCTGAACGGTGAAAATATCATCCCTGTACGCCTTCTTGCAGACGACGAGATTCAGGTTGGCTGGATTGCAAATCATCAGCTTCAGCTCAGCAAACAGGCTTCCGCGTATCTGGCTGAATTAAGATCGGTAATCACCGAGTATGGCCAGGAGCTGCAGGAATAACAGTTATAGAAAGTTTCTATAACCCGATATAAAATATAGACGTTACCCTATAGATATAACACCATGTTATAGTAGCATTAGTTGATGGAGCAGAAGACGTCCTGCAAAATCAAATTTAGAGAAACGCTGATTCATGCCAGTTTATGAAATCAGCGCTTCTGCAAAAATAATGCGATTGAATCCATGGAGGTAATAAAATGGGTAAGCTATTTGAGAATACAACAAAAAGAGAAATTCCACCGTTCCGTTTCGATGTGGTTGGAAGCTATCTTCGTCCGCAGCCGCTAAAAGAAGCCAGGGAAGCGTATCGCGCCGGAAGCATTTCGCTGGAAGAACTGACACAGGTGGAGGATGCTGAAATTAGAAAGCTGGTGGCAAAGCAGAAAGGTATCGGCTTGGCCGCGGTAACCGATGGTGAGTTTCGACGCAGCTACTGGCATCTGGATTTTTTCTGGGGCTTTGAAGGTGTTGAACATGTTTTAATGGACCGGGGTTACCTCTTCCACGGAGAAGAGACGAGAGCGGATTCTGCAAGACTATCTGGAAAAGTTCGGTTTGATGGGCATCCCTTTCTGGGCCATTACAAATTCTTAAAAGAGGCAGCAGGTGATGATGTCCTTGCAAGACAGACCCTTCCTGCACCGGCGCAGTTTTATGCAGAGCTGGTAAGAGACGTGAACGAAAAAGCAATCGACAAATATTATAGTGACCGGGAAGCGCTCTATCAGGATATCTCCAAAGCCTATCGAGAAGCAATTCTGGCTTTTTACGAACTGGGCTGTAGGAATATCCAGCTGGATGACTGCACCTGGGGAATGCTCTGCGATAAAAACTTCTGGACGGCCATGGCAGGGGACGGTTATGATATCAAGGAGCTTCAGGAACTCTATCTGCGCCTGAATAATGACGCAATCGCGGATCTTCCTGATGATCTGACGGTAACGACCCATGTCTGCAGAGGAAATTATCACTCCACCTGGGCAACCTCCGGCGGCTATGATCCCATTGCTGATACCTTGTTTGGCAGAGCAAATGTGTCTGCATACTATCTGGAGTATGATACAGAGCGGGCAGGAGATTTCGCACCACTAAAGGCGGTTTCCGGAGATAAGCTTGTTGTGCTGGGCCTGATTACCAGCAAGTCAGGGAAATTAGAAAACAAAGAGGAAATCATAGGAAGAATCAAGGAAGCTTCAAACTATATCCCGGCAGACCGGTTGTGCCTGAGCCCACAGTGTGGGTTTGCATCTACGGAAGAAGGCAATATCTTGACAGAGGAAGAACAGTGGAGAAAACTGGAATTCATCAGAGAAATTGCTGAGGAAGTGTGGGGCGTATAATCCGCGGCAGCTGAGGTGCGTATAAACCGCAGGAAATTGTAGAGCATAAAAAGCGATACCCTGAAAGCGAGAAGAAACTAGGAGGAAAGATTGCAATGGAAGAGAATCGTATCCAGAAAAATATGCAGAGGCAGGAAGCAATTACCGCCCGTAAGGCTTTAGGCCCGCAGATTCGAAAGAGGTTTAGTCAGGTCATTTCAGAACAGCTCATTGCGGAGCCAGCCTTTGCAGAAGCAAGAACGATTCTCTCTTACCAGTCCTTCGGAGAAGAGGCAGATCCCCAGCAGATAGACGCTGCAGCCGTCAAAGCGGGGAAGCAGGTCGCCTATCCTCTCTGCTATGAGAAAGGGATCATGGCAGCGGCAATTCCCTTGGTTGAAGATGCATGGGAAGAGGGGAGGTATGGGATTAAAACCCCGATAGAATCAAAATCTCTGATCTTGAACCCTCTAGAAATTGATCTGGTCATCGTTCCTTGTGTCGCCTTTGAGGGAAGCAAGCGAATGCGGATCGGCTGGGGCGCAGGGTACTATGATCGTTATCTTCCACAGTGCAAAAATGCGGTTACCATAGCAATTGCCTTTGAAGCCCAGCATATAAAAGGCATTTCTTACGATTCTTGGGATGTACCCCTTGATGGGGTGATCACGGAAGCACGAAGGTACTGAATCGGGCCCGGGCCGAAAGAGCGACGCTGACCGAGGCAGCGAGAGGCCAGGCAGCAATCCTTGCACTGCCCAAAAAAGATCAGAAACAATTTATGGATTGACTTTGCCCCAGACTGATGATACGATCATGTCGAACCATATTTCGCATGAATGTTTTGCCTCAATGGTTCGAAGGAACAATTAAATAAGAGGCTTGATGTTCTGCTGATGAGAATTGATCAGCAGCTAAGAGGGAAGCAGGTGTAAGTCCTGCGCGGTCCCGCCGCTGTAAGCGTGTAGTCTGTTCGTAGCCACTGGGTCTTCACCCGGGAAGGAGATCAGATGCCAATGCGTGTAGCCAGAAGACCTGCATGAAGCTGATGATGGGCACACCACGGGTAATTGGTTATCGTGTCTGGAGTACTGAAAGAATCATCTGCATATCACAGAAAATACGGCTGTGGCTTTTTGCCACAGCTTTTTTGCTTTTCTGGGATAGCTGTTTTCCTATACAGTTACAACAGAGAGCGGGCTGCGGCGGTTTGCTGCGGCCCGTATTTCACGTAATTGCTTTTTCCTGCGGGTTCCCCTGTATGCAAAAGAAATCTGGAGGAAACGATGTATGAAAATATTTGACAATAAGATTTATGGGCAAAAGGATGGATGCTTTTATTTTGACGGCCAGAACCTTACAGAGCTGGCTGAAACCTATGGAACACCGCTGTACATCTTTTCGGAGAGAGAGCTGAAGAGGAATGTTCAGGAGATTACTGAACAATTTCAGCGATTGCGGGAGAAGGTATCTATCCACTACGCGGCAAAGTGTGAATCAACCGTTGCAATTCTTCAGACCATTCGTAAAGCAGGAAGTAATCTGGAGGTGAATTCAGGTGGAGAACTCTTTAAAGGGCTTTATTCAGGATTCAAAGGCAATCAGATTGTCTTTAATGGTGTGAGCAAATCAGAGGACGAGATTGAAATGGCCATCATCAATAATGTCAAGTCCATCAACGTGGATTCCTTATATGAGTTAAAACGAATCCTTTGCGTAGCGGGCAAACTAAAAGAAAAAGCAAACATCTGTCTGCGCATTGTACCGGAAGTCTCCACCGGGGTAGTAAAAGGCAACGAGACCGGAACCCATGAATCGAAATTCGGAATCACGCTGGATGAGGTGGAAAGGGCAGTAGGTCTTGCGCTGGAAAACCAGAGCTTAGTCAGGCTCAGAGGGTACCATTTCCATATTGGCACCCAGACCTATGATCTGAACTCCTTTGTCGAGGCCTTCCGCATAATGCTGCAGACGGCAGTAGCTATATACAAAACCACCGGATTTCGACCGGACCTCTTAAACATTGGAGGCGGGCTGCCGGTTCCCCATTATATCGATCCTACCGCAAGTCAATATATGCCCAGAAACATTTACGCCATGTTGAAGAGCGAACTGTCCATTGAACGCATTGCAACGGAGATCTGCAGGGAGTTGGAGGAAGAGCAAGTTCAGGTTTGGGCAGGACCGGAATATGCAGCATTATTTTGCGATTCCGAGCTGCTGCTGGAGCCGGGGCGAAAAATTTCTGCATCAGCGGGGGTACTTCTTTCGCGGATCGAAAACGAAAAAAAACGGCGGGAGCTTGACGAAAGCTGGCTGATGATCGATGCGGGTTTCAACACGTTGATGGAAGTAAAAACCTATTTCTGGTATTACCATATGGTCTGCGCAAACAAGATCAATGAGCTCCACATCAGACCATTTAAGGTGGCGGGTCCCTGCTGCGATTCAGGTGATGTGTATTTTGATATCGACTACCACAAAAGCCTTCCGGATTACCGGGTCTTCCCCGAGTCCACAGAGACAGGAGATTTGATTGCCATGCTGAATGTGGGTGCTTACGGAACGCCTAACA
>JAQSXD010000180.1 GCA_029266295.1 Bacillota bacterium
GCTGTAGATCCCCGCCATATAGAGCATCTGTGTGCCTGATAGATTAAAAAGATATTTCTTTTTCTGCCGATCCCATTCATAAAAACCAGTAGACGGGATGATACATCTTCTGCTTTCCAGCGAAGCGCCAAACAACTTTTTTTCCCTTGCTGTTTCGGAACGTGCGTTGATAATGACTCCCTTATTTCGAAAGTTTGGAAAGCCCCAGATCATCAGCCTCGGTATTACAAGCTCCCCTTGGGGCAGAAGCACCGGCGCCGCATTGGTAGGAAAAATTTCTCCAGCCTTCATCTTTTCCAGCAGAAGTTCATTGCTGATCTGATCGATGATTTCATCTACCTCCTGAAGCTCTTTATCCGTAAAAAAAGTATATCTTCCGCACATTTTGATCACCCCATTCTAATGACACCAAGTATCCGCATTCCCTTTACACTTCATTATTACATGAATTGTAAAGAACCGCCATCTCAATTTGCAGAGGCGGTTCTTAACGTTCGCTTTAGCATTCACCCGTCGACATAATTCATTTTCACGACCTGAAAATGCGAACGGAATGAATCAGCGTTTCCTTAGCTCAAATCCAGCTGAGGAACCGGGTTTCTCATCCCTCTTGTTACGCACACCAGATAGACAAAGCCCAAAATAAGCCAGCCAAATCCCACCACATGTGCATTGATTCCCAGATTGATAAAAATAGCGAGAGAAACGACAAAACCAATCAGCGGGCAAATGAGATAAAGGAACGCGGCCTTTAACGGATTCTTTCTGCGGCTTTCCGCATCCTTTAGGTAGAAGCTCCAGATGACAGATACATTAAGAAGCAGAAATCCAAATAATGCACCGAAACTAACCATGGTAGAAATGAGACCCAATGAGCAGAACAGTGCAATGGGAGTAATCACAATTCCGACAAAAATGATGGCAACTGCAGGCGTCTGATATTTTTCACTGATATTACCCAGAGATTTTGGGAGCACGCCGTCTCTTCCCATTGCAAAGAGCACTCTGGAAACGGCAGCTTGTGAAGCCTGACAGGTTGCGATGCCAAAGGAGAGCACCAGTGTAAAGGTGGTCAGCACCGTAAGCCAGGAGCCACCTACAAAGTCAACGATATCAATAAATGCAGAGTCTACATTCAGTTCCTGGTAATTGGGATAGGCTATTCCGCAGAAGAAGGTAATTACAATGAAGATCAAGCCGATGAGCAGGATCGCATAGATGATTGCTTTCCCCACATTTTTCTCAGGTTTCACGGTCTCCTCTGCAAGGGTGCTGATGGCGTCAAAGCCAAGATAACTAAGGATTACGATTCCCGTAGCCTGCAAGATGCCCGACAGATTGAAGCTTTGGGGATTATAAAAGGAGATGGTATTGAAATGAATGGTTTCATTGATCCACAGTCGGATGGTGCAGACAAGAAATGCTATGATTACAACGATTTGCAGGGCGAAAAGAATCCAGCTGCATTTTGACATGAGATCCACACCGAGGATGTTGACGATGGTGCAGAAAGCGATGAAAAACAGGGTCCATGCCCATATCGGCACGGCTGGAAGGAGGCTGCTGGCAAAAGAACTTCCGATGATAACAACCGTAGCCGGCATCAGGAAATAGTCCAAAAGGATTGCCCATCCGGTCAAAAATCCGAAGGACGGGGAAACACTCTTTTGAACGTAAAGGTATACAGAGCCTGCCAGAGGATATTTCTTTGCCATTGCCTTATAGCTCATTCCTGTAAAAAACATGGCTGCCATTCCAATCAGATAGCACAGCGCCACCATCCCTCCGGAGGGCTCCAGAAAGACGCCGTATAAAGCGGCAGGAGCAAGCGGAATCATAAATACCAGTCCATAGATGACCAGATCTTTTGTGGTTAATGTCCGTTTTAACGTAGTCATATTTTTCGTGTTCATAACGATCCTCCTTTATTTCTCAGCAGCAGCTGCAACAACCGACGCTCATTTTCCACCGCAGCCGTAGCCGTGCGTGCTGATCAAATGTGAACAAGAATGGCAAAAGGTGCCCGCTGCCAAACATCGACAGCTGAACACCTTTGTTCTAATACCGTTTTGATTAATTTTTTTAGCGGCTTAATAATACAAAATAAGTCCGTATTAAATCTTGGCTGTAAATCGGTCGTAACGCAGCTTTGAAATGTCAATGGTCGTTTTCTCATCAACGGCCATCTCGGAAAGTGTAAGACCTACCGCTGGAGAAATTCCAAAGCCGTGTCCCGAAAACCCGCAGGCAAGAATGAGTCCAGGAACCTCATCCACATAGCTGATTACCGGCACATGATCCGCACACTGATCAATCCAGCCGCCCCAGGTTCTCACAATCTTGGCGTTTTCCAACGCGGGGAAATATTTGATAATTCCCCTGCAGATGCAGGGAGCCGTAATGCTGGAGGCCGAGGGCGTTCCGTTGTCTTTATTGGTTTCCTCAAACCCGGAGGTTCCTCCGAATACAAAGGAGCCATGGGTGCTTTGATGCCCATAGAAGTCTGCCATGGCAGTACCCAGCATCTGGTAGAACATCGGAGGCTGTGCCTCTGTAACAAGAACCTCCATGAGCCAGCGCGTCATAGGGACATCAATTCCCACCGTAGCGGCCAGTTCTCTGCTTTCATAGCCTGCTCCAAGGATGATTGTATCCGCCTCGTAGACCTCTCCGCTTTCCGTAATGACCCGGCAGGCTCTTCCTTTGACCTTCCGTATTTCCGTCACACCGTCGTCCGTTATAAATCTGGCCCCCAGCTGTCTTGCCTTCCGGTAATAGGCCAGCGTGGTGAGCATTGGGTTTGCGTGTCCGTCAGTGGGACACCAGCTGGCCGAGGTTACTTCTTCCGAAAGATAAGGGCAGATGGTTCTTGCCTCTTCGCCGGTTATCATCTTCACGTCCAGTCCGCAGGAGCTTGCAGTGTTTGTCAGATCGGTGAGAATCCTCTCATGGGTTTCCGTTTTTCCCAGTCTCAAATTGCCTTCCTGATAGTACTCCACATCCATTTCCAGCTCTTCTGAAAGAGTGGGCCACATATTTCTGACAGCGTGCAGGATAAAGGGCATCTCCCGCTTGTCTCTTCCCGACTGCCGTACACCGCCGCCGTTTCTGACAGATCCGCCGTTTGCAATATGATTGCTTTTCTCAAGAACGGTAACAGAATAGTTCCTTTTCGCCAAATAGTATGCCGCAGAATTTCCGATGACTCCGCTTCCAATGATGATCACATCCGAACTGTTTTTCATATTATTCACCTCCATTCCCTTCATTTGCAAAGGCTCTCATCTCAATGGGACGCATCGGTGCTCTTGCAGCGGCACGTTCAAGTTCTCCGGCGCTGATTCCAAGCTCTTTTGCTACGATATCCCGGACGAGCTTTGCACAGGTCTGGCCTTGGCATAACCCCATTCCAGTTCTCAGATAACGCCGTATTTCTGTCAGGGTGAACATTCCGTCATGGACGGCCTTTCGAATCTCTCCTTTTGAAATCTCCTCGCACCGGCAAATCAGTCGTTCATCATCGGGCAATGGCTGAAATCTGCCGATCTCTCTGGAACGATCATTTTTCTTCATCCGACTCTCACCCCTTTTTTGTAAAATCTTGCTCTCATGCTCATTTCTTTTGATACCTTTATTGTGAGCAGGCTGGTTTTGTCAAAAGCCGTAAGGCTCTTTACCCCCACGACTTCAGCGTCACAGAGTTCCTTTCCGCTGCGGTCCAGTGCGATTCCTTTCTCACCTGCCCTGGGCAAAGGGAGAAATTCATAAGGGATCACCACTGTAGCATAATCCTCCTCAAATTCTTCATCCACAAGAAAGATACATTGGCCGGAGCAGGCAGCTACGCACATGCCGCAGCCGGAGCAGGAAACCTCTTCATCAACCACAGGCAGCGATGTAATTCGTTCCCCGACTTTGATACACTTTCTTGCGCAGGCATCCTGACATGGATTGCAGGGAATGTTCTGGGAACATTCAATGACCGGATGAATTCCTTTGATCTTCTTAACGCCGGGATAGCAGAAGATTTCATCCTCTGTCAGGAATCCGGTTCTCAGCAGATGTTCCGAAACCGGGCAGCCTTCCTCTGTTGCAGACAACTTCTTTCCTTTGTTTTCCGGTGCAAACATGCCCTGACGGAGACTGGACAGTGCTCGTTCAAGTTCCTCTGCCCGCAAGACAAACTCATTTTCAGAGAAGTATCCCAGGCGGAGTGCCGCGGCGGCTCCTGCAATTCTGCCCTGGATCATAGCGGAGCTGGCTTCCTCAATTCCCGAAACATCTCCGGCTGCAAACAGCCCTGGAACCGATGTTGTTCCGTATGCGTCGCAGGTCGGAACTAGTCCTCCGAATTTCGGATGATCCTCCATCTCGCATCCCGCCATCTGAAGGAGCTGTGACATGGGAGAAAGTCCTACCGCCAGGCAGATGGCATCCACATCAAAATGCTTTTCTGTCCCCGCAATCGTATTCCAGTTCCCATCCACTTCTCCAATGGTGACGCCCGTCACCCCGTCGTCCCCTTCCGCCTGCAGAATGGTATGAGAGAGAAAGAAAGGAACGCCGCAGCGTGCCACTTTTGCTGCATGGACGCCATAACCTCCGATTCTCGGGGCAGCATCCACAATGGCGGCAACCTCGCAGCCTGCCTGGAGCAGCTGAAAGCTTACCACAAGACCTACATTTCCGCTTCCCAGCATCAGAATTCTTTTTCCCGGCTGGACAAAATGAAGATTCATCATGGTCTGGGCGGCACCTGCACCAATGACTCCCGGAAGCGTCCACCCGTCAAAGGTCACCATGGTCTCCGATGCTCCGGTGGCTACGATTACAGTATCCCCTTTGTAATGAAGCAGCCGGTCCTCAATTCTCACCGTGATTTCCTTATCCAGATAAAGGCCGATGACTGAGGCGTTAAGCACCACCTCAACGCCTGCCTGGGCTGCCTCCTCCAGAAGCTCGCTGCCGATTTGAAAGCCCCGGATCTTTGCTTTGTGCTCTTTTGAGCCGAAAAATTTATGAATTTGTTTGAAGAGCTGGCCGCCGGGCTTTGCATTTTCATCAAAAACGATTACCTGCAATCCGCTTCTCGCAGCTTCAATGGCTGCCGATAAGCCCGCAGGACCGGCTCCGATTACAATGAGATCATATCGTATCATACCCGTCACCTTCCCTTCTCTGCTATCTCATTGGTTGTTTCCATGTTGCCGCTTACTTCATGCTGTGCTCTATCATCCAGGTTCTTCACGCTTACTTCGTACTGTGCCCCGGCATCCATGCTCTTCACACTTACGCCATACTGTGTCCTGACATCCATGCCAGCTGCCAGCGGAGTAACGCAGGTGCGGACATTGGGCATGCCATCCACTACCATGACGCAGTCGGTGCATCTTCCGATGGCGCAAAAGATGCCACGGGGCGAATGGTGCCTGGAGGTATAACGGTGTATGATTATGCCCGCGGCTTTCAATGCCGCAGCAACAGGCTCTCCCTCAAGTCCTTTTATGATTTTTCCGTCATAAGTAAATTCCACTTCCTTTTTTTGTTCAGGGATTCCCAAAATCGGGTGTTCACTGATTCTCATAACAACTACTCCCCTCTTATACGCTTCTTTTCAATGCCGTGCTGATTTCCAAATTCTTTATGCCAGATAGGGAACGCTCCATAAGTTCAGCTTTGTTCCGATTCCCTTTTCCAATGCGTTGCGGTATACGATGGTGCCCCAGGCAATGTCTTCAATGGGCATTCCTCCCACGGAGTAAATGATGATTTCATCCTTCTTTTTATGGGCTGGAACTTTTCCGGTCAGAATATCCCCCAGATCATCGAGCTGGCCCTTCTGCATCCTGCCCTCAGCCATCAGATCCATGCAGCGCACCGCCGGTATGGGAATGGAGTTATAAGCAGGAAATCCCATCTCCTCTTCCCACGCTTCATAAAGCTGCACGTTATCTGCGACGTTTCTCGCCCTGTTCAAAATAAAATCGTCATCAAACCGGGCCGCTGCCGGACAGCAGAGGATCGCACCAGGTTTGATCCATTCCTCCTTGATGTAGGGATACAGGGAGGCATCTCCTGTAGGAACTGAAGCTGCAATGTGAACAACGTCCGCATCCCTGACCGCTTCTTCATCCGTTTCCGAGATGCGGATGTCTTCGACCTTAGGATACTTTTTCCGGATATATGTAATGAAGCTGTCGATGGATTCCTTGCTTCTTCCTTTGATTTTCACTGTCTCTATTTGACTTCTTACCGCCATAGTTGCATCAAATGCAGTTTTGCTCATGACGCCCGGCCCGATGATTCCCACAACCCTGGCATCCTCTCTAGCAAGGTATTTTACACCGACTCCCGGCACTGCTCCGGTTCGGAAGGCGCTGAGGATATTTGCCGACATGTAAGCCAGCGGTGCTCCCGTATCCTTGTCATTCAAGGTAAGCATCAATATAGATCTGGGCAGACCTTTCTGTTTATTATCCACGTTGGAGCCGTACCACTTCATCCCGGCCATATCAAATTTCCCGCCAAGGTAAGCCGGCATTGCCATAAATCGTCTGTCCGGCCCGTCAGTGGGCATATTGGGAAACGGAGATTCCAGTGGAAACGTCATCATGACGCCGTGGGAATTTCCATTAGGCCCTCCCATCCTGTAATCTCCCGCTTTCAGGAGCATAAACATTTCCTCTATTGCGTCGACACAGCCTGCCATGTCACCGACACCGGCCTTCATCATATCCTCTTCATTCAGGTAAATAAAATCAATATTGGGTTGCTTCATTTTCCATTCCTCCTTTCAGGTTTCCTCAAACCTCACATCCGGCAAAAGCCTCCAGTTCAAGTTCCACCAGCTGACTCTCTCCGGCTTCCTCAAGCGGTGCGCCTGATGAAGAGTTGAGTTGATTCGCTTCATCGGTGTCCGTCCTCCTTCTTCTTTATAAAATCCTACGAAAAAAGAGGCCCGTGAATTGCTGATATCACATGACCTCTTTGTCTTGGTTGTTATTTTAACCGCCTAAACTGGCGCAGAATTGTAAAAATCGGAACCAAAGGAATGAATCAGCGGTTTCCTAAGCATCACCAAAAATTAACAAGTTTGCAGCTATTGACGCAGTAGAAACATGATGCTACAATGTAGCAAAGCACAGAGGCGTGTAGGCGTTCTGTGCTTTTTTGTAGTAAAGGAGATGACAGAGTTGAACGCAAATAGGATGTTTCATGTATCCGGAATCATTCCGAAGCAGCCGGAGTTCGTGCTGTCTACATCAAAATATACAAAAAAATTGTATATGCAGTACGGCATTTCGCATTTTTATCAGTTCACTTCCGAAGCGACAAAAATGGGAGTAATTCCCGATGCATGCATCGACATTCTGTTTTGTAAAAAGGACGGCAGACTGGAATCGAGAATAGCCGGCTCCCGCCTTTC
>JAQSXD010000181.1 GCA_029266295.1 Bacillota bacterium
ACGAATGATGATAATGCAAGGATAGCGGTCAAAAGAAACAGAAGAGCACTTTTTTTTACTGACATTATTTTCTTTCCTTTCTGAGTTCCAGGCGGATCGTCTTGATTTATTTTGAAACAGTCTGTCAAACCGGCGATTATAATGAATGATTCGCACATCTATTATAATATTTCTTTAATAAGAAATGAACACAAATGTGGTATGATATGTTTATATACTTATTACAGGGATTTATCTACTGCGGCAGGGGCAAAATGGCCGATTCATCGGGGGAATTGTTATGAGAAGATCAAAGTCATCATCCGTCTTGGGAAAGGTAATTTTATTCGTTATCGTAGCTGCCTTTTCCTCAGGATTTTACATCTATCAAACGGAGCCGGATTCCTTGCTGAACCGCTTCTATGGCGTCATTTATTCCGGGCGGATGGAAGCGATGCCCGAGGTTTTTATAAATGAAAAACCTGCCTACTTTGAGGTGACCGGTAAGGAGTGGCAGATTCAGAAAAACAATGGAAAGTGGTACACTCCTCGCGGCAATGCTGGCACCGATGTGCCACGTGGCAAGGCTAGCAGCGACGGGCAGCCGGGCGAGGAAAGCACGGTCAGTACCGTACCAGCGGGAATGCAAAGCAAGCGGGCTTCTGTCATATCGTCAGTAGGCGATAAACTGACTGTAGACGTAGATAAGCTGCCGGATCAAGTAGAATTGAAAATCCTGGAGACCGATTCGGGTCAGGTGGTTCTGGAAGGAAAGGCAGAATTGGCAAACCTTCCTCTGCCAAAGCGGAACGGAAATTTTACCTATGAACTGACCATGGGGTGGAGCTCCGGACAAAATCCTTACCAGGGGAAATATGTTCTTTCAATTCCGGTGACGGTAAAGGTGCCTGCTCAGTTTATCTTTTCCACAGAGCGGGTGGAACAAGGGCAGCTGCTTGAGATTACAGCCTATTATGCAGGAGACCTGGATGATGTGATTTTTGAACAGTCTATTTACGATAAATTCAGATGGTTTTCGGAAGACGGTTATCTCAGGGGATATCTGCCCACCAACTACAATGTAAAACCGGGAACTTACCCCATCAAATACGGCGTAAAAAGTCAGGGAACAGAGGAGACTCAGCTCGTTGAAATCGATGAACATAAGTACCACATCCAGTACCTTACGGTGAATACAAAAACAGAGGCAGAGACCAGAAATGATGAGGCATACGCAGAATATAACAAGTATTACATTCCGGTCAGGAATCAGTCGGAGCCATCCCGGTACTATACGGACAGCTTTCTCATTCCCGTCAAGGGCCGGCTGACTACAGAGTTCGGAGAGACGCGGTACGTCAACGATCAGCCCACTTCCTACCGCCATTTGGGGCTCGATATCGCAGCACCGGCAGGAACGGAGGTTATGGCATCCAATCGAGGGAAAGTGGTTCTTGCCAGATCCTTTATGCTCACGGGAAATACGGTTATGATTGATCATGGAGAGGGTCTGTTCAGCGTTTATCACCATCTACTGAACCTTTCCGCGAAAACCGGAGATATTGCAGAGCGGGGGCAGAAAATCGGAGAGGTCGGCTCTACAGGATTTTCCACCGGCGCGCATCTGCACTTTATGATATCGTATTATAACGCAAACCTGGAGCCCGGCTATTTTCTTGTGGGTCAGCCCATTACCTATGAGAATTATAAAGATTATTTATAGCCCATTTTGAGACAGCAATGCCGCCCACGGAGGGCGGCATTGCTTTTTCCCGATCTATTAACGAAGCGAACGCAACGTGCAGCGCTTTCCATTATCTCAGCAGCTTTCTTAGAATCCCAAACTTGCCATCTGTGTAAGGATGGTAACGAACGGGCACATCGATCCAAAGGGACTTTTTCACCATGCTTCTGTAATGGCTGAAGGTATCAAAGCTAAGTTTTCCGTGGTAGCTTCCCATTCCGGAGTATCCTACGCCGCCAAAGCCCATGCGGGGATTTGCCATATGAATGATCGTATCGTTGATGCAGCCGCCGCCGAAGGAGCAGGAGCTCAGTATTTTTTTCTCTGATGCCTTGCTGGATGTGAAAAGATACAGTGCCAGCGGTTTTGGCCTGGAGCGGATGAATCGGATGCAATCGTTGAGATTCGTGTAAGTCATCAGGGGAAGAACAGGTCCGAAAATTTCTTCCTGCATCACAGCGGACTCCGGGTCGACCTCATCCAGAACCGTTGGTTCAATGAATCTTCTGGAGGGATCCGTACCGCCGCCGATGACCGCCTTTTCACCCTGGAGCAGCCCGGACACCCGGGCGAAGTGTTTTTCGCTGATCATGACGGGCATCTCAGAATAATCTCCCCCCGGGAAGAATTCCTCAAGCGCCTGCTTGAATTCTGAAAGAAACCGGTCTTTTACTTTTTTCTGAATCAGCAGATAATCCGTTGCAACGCAGGTTTGCCCGGCATTAAGCACCTTGCCGAAGGCAATTCTTCGCGCGGCAATTTTTATGTTTGCAGTCTCATCCACAATCACTGGGCTCTTACCGCCAAGCTCCAGCGTTACGGGAGTAAGGTTTTTGGAAGCTGCGGCCATGACGGTCTTGCCCACTTCCACGCTTCCTGTAAAGAAAATATAATCAAAAGCCTCATGAAGCAATGCGTTGTTCTGCTCCCGTCCTCCTTCTACCACAGCCACGTATTCAGGCGGATAAATCCTCCTTATGAGCTCTGCAATAAGGCTGCTGGTTGCAGGAGCATAGGCGGAAGGCTTTATGATGATGCAGTTCCCTCCTGAGATGGCTCCAATGAGAGGCACAAGGCAAAGCTGCAGCGGATAATTCCAAGGAGACATAATCAGGGTTACACCGTAAGGCTCAGGTGATGTAAAGCTTTTTGAATGAAAATGAGTAAGCTGCGTTTTGACCTTTCTGCTCTTGACCCAGCTGGGCAGGTGCTTCAGGTGATAGCGAATCTCTTCCAGAACAAGTCCGGTTTCTGTCATATACGTTTCAAAAGAAGTCTTGCTCAGGTCCGATTTCAAGGCGGATTCAATTCTCTTTTCATTGTCCTTCAGGATTGTTTGAAGTTTCCGGAGAGCATCCATCCGGAAGGAAAGGGAACGAGTTGCTCCGCTTTCAAAATATTCTCGCTGCTGCGTGATGAGCGTGTTTATATCCATTTGTTCCTCCATTTCAGATAGTTTCTCCCGCTGTTTTCTTTTGGTTGAGAGAAGAAAACGCTTTTCTATTATTCCTGTAAAGAGACTGAAATACCGGAAAGCCGCGATCATAGGCTGATCTATTTTTAGCGGTCGGTTGAAAAGACCTGCTGGCAGGTATTATATCTTTTGCATCCTTGATATCTCTAATCATTCCCAGACCCACGGCAATGGCGGTCGCTGCACCGACAGCTCCGATATTCTGAGGATTTTCGACCGTCTCTATTTCTCGCCCCAGCATATCGGCTAGGATCTGGCAAGTAATCGGGGCAAGGGCGCCTCCTCCCACCAGCCGGATACGGGGGTTGGTACTAAAGTTTTTTTCAATTGCTTCCAGCTGCCAGCGCAGATGATAACATACTCCTTCAATGACGGAATGAATCAGTTCGTTTTTTCCGGTGTCCAGACTGATATTGAAAAAAATTCCCCTTGCATTGGGATCTTCAAAGGGACAGCGGTTTCCATGGAGCCAGGGTGTGAAGACTACACCGCCGCTTCCGGCGGGAACATCGCTGATGCAGTGCATCATATAATCATAAAGGCTTTCGTGGATACTTTCCGGGTCGTCCCAAACCCCTTTCTTTTCCAAAAAGAGGCCGATCTCATCCAAAGCCAAATGATCCTTTACCCATTCCAGGCATTTTCCGGCTGTCTCGAGCTCTGCAAAGAAATTAAAATGCTCGGGATCAGCGCCAACGATAGATCCAATCATGTTTCTGATATCTAACTTCTGTTTTTTTACCACAGTGGAAACCCAGCCGGAGGTACCCATGTAGATATGGGTGTCTCCCTCTGATACTGCTCCCGCGCCTACGCCAATGAGGGATGCGTCACCACCCCCGGAGAATACCGGGGTACCGGCCATCAGGCCCAGCTCGCCGGCTGAAGAGGGGAGGATGGTTCCTACCTGATCGGTGCTCTTGCAGATTTCAGGTAAATGTTCTATTCGCACACCAAACATTTTGCAAAGCTCAGGACTAAAGTGGATATTTCCTTTTCTTGTGTCGCAAAGCAGGGTGGCGAAAGCGCTGTCCCGGGACATCACAAAGGTTCCGCTTGCACGGCATACCAGAAAATCCTTTACATCAAGCCATTTGTACACCCTGGAGAAAACATCGGGCTCATGACGTTCCACCCATTTGTACTTCCAGACAGGGTCCTTGACGCTGGCAGAGGCGGCGCCGCTGATCCTTGCGGAGCGAAGCAGTTTATAAGCGTTTAAGCCCGAGATACGAGGGCCTGTCATGATGCCTTTACGCATTTCTTCACCGGCACGATTGTCCATATAGCTCATAGCCCGCCGCACAGGTATGCCTGCTCTGTCCACCAGAACGAGGGCTTGCATTTGTGCGCAAAAGGAGATTCCTGCAATGGATTCTTTTGGGAGTTTGGTCTTTTCCATTACCTGTGAGGTGGTGTAGCACATGGCTTCCCACCACTGCTCCGGGTCCTGTTCTACGCCGCCGTTATCCATGACGAACAAATCGTAGCCGGCCATAGAACTTTCAACCAACGTTATTTTTTTTGATATTTCAAAAAGACAGGTTTTGATACCGGTGGTGCCGACATCGTATGCGATTACATAAGTTGACATCCCTTGCACTCCTTTTCCTCTATTCTGCCAGTTTGGAATATTTCTTGAGATATACAAGCCGCATCAATGCACTTTCAAAACCGTTAATGGGTTTGGGTTTGCCAAAAATGGTAGCAGTAAAATAAGCTTTGCAATTTTTACGCAGAATCATACTGACTGCTTCTGCATCCCGCTCATTCTTTCCCCAGCATACAGCACCGCAGTTTCTGATAAAGACTGCTGAACTATGTTGAAGTCCTTTTAGAATCGACTTGTTGTCATTTTCAGCGACTTTTGCCCTGGTTCCTATGATTTGAGCGAAGTCATCCAGAAAGGGATGCAGAGGCTTTGTCAAATGGGAATAGCGCACCACTTCGGGATCATGATTAAACAATAAGAAGCCGCCTTTCTTTTCCAGCACTGCTTGCTTCAGTGCGAAAGCAAAAGGATTCCCCTGAGCTTGATATGTATCCCGCTCGTCAGTGCCTTCTTGAGGCTGACCGTTATCCCTCTGCATGCTGCCCAGTGGTTTGCGCTGATTGCGCCTTTCAGGTTTCCCAATAAAATCACGACACAACTTTTCCAGATCATATGCCGTATTGATTGCACTATTGTAGTCGTTGCCATAACACAGCGCACCATGATGCTTTAAAATTACTGCGTTTGAGGTACTATTTCTCAGAGCCTCTGCAACATTTTTACGAAGCGACTTTGTTCCGGGGAGCGCATAACGAGCGCACAGGATTTTTTCGAAAAAGCGTTCGGTTCCGCCTGACAGGGGCATGAAATCAAGTCCTGAGGCAGAAACGGCTGAGGCATATTCCTGATGCGTATGAATTGCAAAATTGATCTCCGGGAACAGGCGGTATACCTCTGCGTGGATGCCCTTTTCCGAGGATGGCTTTATGGAGCCTTTATAACCAAGATCAGCAATCCGTACCGGAACAATATCTTCTGGTGTCAGAGACAGGTAGTCTCTTCCGCTGGGGGTAATAACGAAAGTTTCCTGATTGAGCCGGCAGCTAACATTACCCCAGGTTCTTGCAATCAGGCCGGAATGCACAAGTTCAATTCCTGCCTGAACCACCAGTTCCTTTGCTTCTCTTTCTTTCATAACGATCCTCCATCATACTTTTTTTGCGACGTTTTTGAAAACGTGATCAAAACGATCGAGAATATCAGTCAGCATGTCGTCCTCATAAGCAGCGCTTGTATAGAGCCTGCTGCCTGCAAGGGTAACAATTCCCTCAGCCATGTAGGCTGCACCCATATGCTCCATTTCCTGTTTGCGCTCAGATGTCTCTTCAAGGACCTTCGGAATCTGCCACGGTTTTGACCAGTCGATGGAAAAGTGCATTGCGCCTACTGTTTCCAAATGGCAGATAGAGCCTTGATTGAAGGCGACAAAGGGCAGACTGTGCTTGAAAATCAGCTTCTGAAGGCCCAGAATTAGCTTGTCGGCAAATTCACCCGACTTTCTCGGTGCATCGGTGCTTTCAATTTCGCAAATCGTATAATAGCCTGCGACGCAGCTTAATGGGTTGGCTGCCATGGTTCCGCCTACCAGTGCTTTTTTATGTTTTGCTCCGCCGCTGATTCCAGCAGACAGATACTTCATCACTTCTTTTTTCCCGCCAAGCCCTCCGGCACTCGGGTATCCTCCTGCAATGACCTTACCGAAGATCGTGAGATCGGGAGAAACGCCGAAATAGCCTTGTGCACCAGCCATGCCTATGCGGAAACCGGTCACTACTTCGTCGAAAATCAGGAGCGCGCCGTACTTTCTGCACAGTTTTTCGACCTCCTTGTTAAAGTTATAATCCAGCGGTCTCGTGCCGCTTTCTGGTCCCACAGGCTCTATGAATACTGCTGCTGTACCGCCGCGGAGCTCATTGCGCCTCAGAACTCGTTCCAGAGAGTCCAGCCTGCCCGGGAAAAATTCCTGGGTATGTTTGAAAAGATATTTGGGAACGCCCTGTGCCTGCGTCCATTTTGAGCCGGGTATCCGTATTCCGTAAGCAAGCTGATCGCTCCAGCCATGATAAGCACCGCCCATCTTGACGATATTCTTCTTTTTCGTAGCCAGTCTGGCCACCCGGATTGCACCCATGCAGGCTTCTGTACCGGAACCAAGCATTCGGAACATTTCCACCGACGGCATAGATTCGGTGATCTTTTTTGCCAGCTTATATTCATATTCATGGAACAAGCCTGTTGAAGGGCCGCATTCGTTTAGAAGCTGAAATACTTTTTGCCGAACGGAAGACGGATTGCTTCCAAGAACAGTCGGACCGCCTGCCTGCAGAAAATCATAATAGCGGTTACCGTCGATGTCGTAGAGGTAGCAGCCTTCGGCTTTCGTAAACACGAGCGGAAAGGGATGGTTAAAGGCAAGGTTGTGCTGGACTCCGCCTGGGATGATTTCCTTTGCTTTATCAATCATGACCTTCGATCCGGTGCACAGCTTTCCGAAGTACTCGTCTTCGTATTTTTTTAGCGCATCTGGACGGATAGAATAGATGGGCTGTTTGATCAATTCGTCTAGCTGAGCTGTTATTTTTTTTGCATCTGGATATTTGGTGATCGAAAAATTATTTTGCATGTTAATTCCTCCTCGGAGATACAGAGT
>JAQSXD010000182.1 GCA_029266295.1 Bacillota bacterium
TTTGAAGGGTATATCAGAGCGGATGGTTCGCCTGTGGTTTGGAATCATATCAATTCAAGAGAAGACAGTATTTCAGAATATCTTTTTACTGGACTTCGGAGAATCGCCGGTGTTGATTTGAACGATTTTCAAAAGGTTTTTGGAGAACAAGTAAAGGATGTGTTTTCTCAGAATTGGACGCAGATAGAGCAGTATAAAAAAGATGGGTATCTGATCTATGACGGTAACCAGTTGCGCTTTACGGAAAAAGGGATTGATATTTCCAATACAATCTTGACAGAATTTATATTCTAATCATCTCATCCACGGCTCAGCTTTTCTGCTGCTTGATTCAATATGATAATGCTTTCTGACTTGACTGTGGAATTTGCATAGATTCCTTTTTCTGCATACTCCATAGCCTTATGAGAAAGCCGGGCAGCGTCCTGATAAATCCCTGAGCGAAGCTGTTGTTTTGCAAGCCTCAGACTGGCATTTGCGAATATCGCCCAGAACTCATCCTGTAACTCCGGTGGATATCCTTCTTCCATTTTAAGAATTTTATCATAAGCACCTTCTGCAAGGTGCTTTTTTACACGATTAAGAATTGTGATTGAATCATCCTTTTGATCGGGAATCAACTGAAACAGTGGAATGTCAAGAACCCGCGAGAGGTACTCCAGCGTTTTAATGGAGGGCGTGGCAGTGCCGCTTTCGATTTGGCTCAGCATGTTTCTGGTGATAAAATTACCAACCACTTCGCTTTGCGTCATCTTTCTGGCGATTCTTGCTTCTTTAATTTTTCTCCCAAGCTCTACAGAATTCATAATCCACCTTTAGCCTTACCCTATTTTGATGATGTAAGTATGATTTACTTTATATTAACAAGGATATTTCTTAAAATCAACTGAAATTATCAACTTTTATCATTGACAACGTTTTGACGAGTGCTATAATTAAGGTAAATAAGATTTACCATCATAATCTTTCGCTTTCCTGTCGATATGTGGTAAAAATGTGATATAATAAATGCGAATAAGAAACAAAATCTCTTAGATTTTGTACGGATGCATTTATTGTATCGGTGTGAACCAAGCCGGAGCTGCGGCTTGCACATATGATATAATTATTACAAAGAATCAAAAGGCAAAGGAGGAGATTACATGACAGAATGGTGGAACGGATTAGATGCGGCTTTAAGAATCTTATATTGTATTGCGATACCGTCGACACTTGTGCTGGTGATTCAGACAGTTCTTTCGCTGCTAGGGGGTTTTGAAGGCGGCGGAGGAATCGATACAAGTGATACTTCCGGTATCGATTTTCATGGGGGATCAGATATAGGCGAAATAGCGGATGCCTCCGATATGGGGGATATCGGCAAATTGAGCGATGGGGGGAATCCGCATGATTTTTCAATCATGAGCATGATTACCCTTCAAGGAATTGTTACGTTTCTGACTGTAATGGGGTGGAGCTCCATTGTGGGGGTCTCATCGGGCACACCGGTGTTTCTCAGCGTTATGGTAGGGATTGCCATGGGTTTCGTAGCGATGTATGCGGCAGCAAGGCTGCTGCATGCTTCAAGAAAACTGACGGAAAACGGAACCTTGGATCTAAGAAATGCCATCGGTGAATCGGGCAGAGTATATATACCCATTCCGGCAGGGGGCTCCGGCATCGGCAAAATAACAATGCAGGTTCAGGGAAGATATGTGGAATGCAGTGCAATGGCATTCGGCGAGAAAATGCTCCCTACAGGCGAGTTGGTTCGAGTTACGGACGTCAGAAACGATATTTTGATCGTAGAAGAAGATCAGTAGTTAATAAGGAGGTAGTAAGAGTATGAGTATTCAAGTTTTAATCGCAGTTTGTATCATCGCGGTCGTTTTGCTTTCGACCATTATATTGATTCTGTCGCGGTATAGAAAGTGCCCTTCAGACAAAGTAATGGTAATCTATGCTAAGGTCGGCAACGATAAAGATGGTCAAACAAAGAGCGCAAGATGTATTCACGGAGGCGCGGCATTCATTATTCCGGTTATTCAGGCGTATCAATATATGGATTTGACGCCGATCTCCATCAGTGTGGACCTAACGCAAGCACTGTCAAAACAGAACATCCGTATCGACGTACCATCCAGATTCACAGTCGGTATCTCAACGGAGCTTGGTGTAATGCAGAATGCTGCAGAACGGCTTTTAGGATTGAGACTGCAGGAAATTCAAGAACTGGCCAAGGACATCATTTTTGGGCAGCTGAGACTTGTAATCGCAACAATGGATATTGAAGAAATTAACACAGACCGCGATAAATTCCTGCTTGCAGTATCAAATAACGTTGAAATTGAATTGAAGAAGATCGGTCTGAGATTGATTAACGTAAATATAACGGACATCAATGACGAGTCTGGCTACATAGAGGCACTCGGTAAAGAAGCTGCCGCAAAAGCCATCAATGATGCGAAGAAAAGTGTTGCAGAGAAAAACAGAGACGGTGAAATCGGTCAGGCAAACGCCCATAGGGATCAGCGTATTCAGGTTGCTGCAGCTGATGCAACCGCTATAGACGGTGAAAATACCGCCAAAATTGAGGTTGCTCAGTCAGAAGCAAGAAGAAGAGAAAAGGAAGCGGAAGCATTGAAAATGGCTACCGCGGCTGAAGCGGTTCAAGCTGCAAAGGCAAAACAGGAATCTTACCTTGCCCAGCAGGAAGCGGAACAGACTCGTGCCCAGCTGGAAAAAGCAACGCAGACAGCAGACGTTCTGATCAATGCTCAGATTATGAAAGAAAGAGCAGAGATCGAAGCGGAGGCGCAGGCGGAAGTAATGAGACGTAAAGCACGCGGTGAAGCGGATGCGATCTATGCAAAACTCGAGGCGGAGGCCAGAGGTGCAAGAGAGATTCTTGCAAAGCAGGCAGAAGGTATGAAGCTTCTCGTGGAAGCTGCTGGTCAGGATGCAGATGCTGCTGTTAAGCTGATCATTGCAGATAAACTGGAAGATCTGACTAGAATTCAGGTCGATGCCATTAAGAATATCAAGATTGATAAGGTTACTGTCTGGGATAGCAACGGAGCTGGAGAACAGGGCAAGACTGCAACCGCAAACTTCCTTTCCGGGATGATGAAGTCCATTCCACCGATGAATGAACTGTTCCATCAAGCAGGAATGGAACTGCCGGCTTTCCTCGGAAAAGAGCTGGGTGAGGATACGAAAGAAGCAGTCATTGTTACAAGCGAGACTGCTCATAACCAAACTTCCCAAGCTGACGCCAGCCTGAATCAGGAAGATTCAGATGCTGATGCAGAGGGAAAAAGACAGGCAGTACGCAGACCGCTGAGAGACTAACGTATGGAGCAATACATCATGGCACTGGATCAGGGGACCACGAGTTCCCGGTGTATTCTATACAACAAAAAGGGTGAAATCATAAGCGTTGCACAAAAGGAATTCACCCAGATCTATCCCAATCCGGGCTGGGTCGAGCATGATCCTATGGAAATCTGGTCTACTCAGATCGGAGTTGCCCAGGAAGCCATGTACAAGATCAACGCCGGTTATAAAAATATCTGCGCCATCGGCATTACCAATCAAAGAGAAACGACCATCGTTTGGGATAAGGAGACCGGGAAACCGGTCTCTAATGCCATTGTATGGCAATGCAGACGGACCGCTGAGTATTGCGACAGTCTGAAAGAAAAAGGATTGTCCGAGACGTTCCGCAATAAAACAGGATTGCCCATCGACGCATACTTTTCAGGGACAAAGATTAAATGGATTCTGGATCACGTGGAAGGCGCTGCTGAACGAGCACAGCGGGGAGAGCTATTGTTCGGTACTGTGGAAACCTGGCTGATTTGGAAGCTGACCGGGGGCAAGGTGCACGTAACGGATTTTTCCAATGCTTCAAGAACAATGCTCTTTAATATCCACACGCTAGAATGGGACTGGGAAATACTCAATGAGCTTGAGATACCCGCTTCCATGCTGCCGGAGGCGAAACCCTCCAGCTATATTTATGGTGCAACGGACAGCTTCATTTTTGGAGGAGAAATTCCCATTGCAGGGGCTGCGGGAGACCAACAAGCTGCCTTGTTCGGTCAAACGTGCTTCTCGCAAGGAGAAGCAAAGAATACCTATGGAACCGGTTGTTTTCTGCTAATGAATACCGGAACAAGACCGATTCATTCTCAAAAGGGGTTGCTGACCACCATTGCATGGGGTCTGGATGGAACGGTTCATTACGCATTGGAGGGTTCTGTATTTATTGCAGGTGCTGCGATCCAGTGGCTGCGTGATGAACTGGGGCTCTTGGATCATTCGGCGGATTCGGAGTGGATGGCAAGAAAAGTTGACGATACCAACGGTGTGTATCTCGTTCCGGCCTTCGTCGGGCTGGGAGCGCCTTATTGGGATCCTTATGCAAGAGGAACGCTCGTAGGACTCACAAGAGGTGCCAATAAGTATCATGTTGTAAGAGCGACGCTGGAATCGCTCGCATATCAATCCTATGATGTATTGAAGGCTATGGAAGAGGACTCTGGGATTCGGCTTACGGCTCTGAAGGTGGACGGCGGGGCCTGTGCCAATGATTTTCTGATGCAATTTCAATCTGATCTAATGGATGTATCGGTGAAACGACCGGTAACCATTGAAACGACGTCCCTGGGTGCTGCATATCTGGCAGGTCTTGCCGCAGGATATTGGAAAGGGAAAGAGGATGTTCTGGATAACTGGCAGGTTGAAACGACCTTTCAGCCGAAAATGGAGGCTGAGACCAGAACGGAGTTGCTCAGAGGTTGGCAGAAAGCGGTTTCAACTTCCTTCGGATGGGCAAAATAATTACATTGCTTGAAATTGTGCTTGAAATAGCGCATAAATTGCATTAAAATGTTGCGTGACAAATAAAGATGCACCACGGTTCTGACCTCTATTCGGCAGTTGTCAGATCAATAATGAACCAAATTGAAGGAAAAAAGAAAATTGGCTGGGAACATTGGCAATAGAAATTACCTTTTTGACAATATAAAGGCAATATTGATTTTTTCGGTGGTGCTTGCCCATTATTTTAGGGCAAGCACTTCTTTTGATACGGAGAATTTAGGAGGGATCGTCTATATAGCCTCTTTTTCTTATATCATGCAGGCATTTTTCTTTATTTCAGGGTATTTTTCAGGAAATCCGCAGAAGTGCAGGGACAATGCCTTTAAAACCTTCCTGTACCCATATCTGATCCTCATGCCGGTCATGTATGGCATCAGATATCTCATCTTTGGCGATGCGCACTTTGATCTGACGCTGCCTACCATGGCCCTTTGGTATTTGCTGACCTTATTCTTTTATCGATATTTCCTCATTGATCTGATTAAAATAAAAAAAATCCTGCTGATCAGCTTTTTTGTCTCACTGACAGCAGGATTCATACCATTTTTTAATTCGACATTAGCCATCGGAAGAACCTTAGCGTTTCTTCCATTTTTCCTTATGGGATATTATTTTAAAGAAGAATGGATTGAGAAAATTCGTAGAATACCAAAACCTGCCGCATTGATGACTCTCGTAATTCTCCTTTGTTTCATAGTTGCTTTGACGGTCATTGATGCCGTGCCGCTGGAGGCGTTTCATATGAAGAATTCTTATGGTTCAACGGGTCTTGGTAATTTCGAAGGGGTGGCAATCCGGCTGCTTCTTTCTGTAGTTTCTATTATCTGGATCATGATTTTTATCAATCTCCTGCCTAGAAGAAAAACATTTTTCGCTGTGATCGGACAAAACACCATGACGGTTTATATCCTGCACATTATCATACGTTATTTTGTGAAGGCAATCGAATTTCCGTTTGATGACAGCAGTATCTCATTTCTGCTGCTGGCTGTTTTGGCTGTTCTGTCGGTTTGGTTCTTCTCCAGGCCCTCTGCTGCGGCCTTGTATCATCGTATTATGGAAGGGTTGTATCGGTGGACTGTGGTGATTCCCCGAACTTTAATTCGGCAAATTTTATGATTAGATTGACTGCTCCTTCTATTCCTATCGCAGAAGTGTTGACTGAGAGATCATAATTATCGGCACGGCCCCATTTTTCGCCTGAGTAATAGTTATAGTAGGAAGCTCGTTTTTTGTCCGTTTTAATCATGGTTTCCTGTGCTTCTTTTTCAGGTACACCGTAGGAATGGACGATCCGATTGATCTTGTCAACCGCTTCTGAATGAATAAATACAGAAAGTGCATAGGACTCGCTTCGCAGAATATAATCGGCGCATCTGCCTACGATGACACAGGAGCTTTCGGAAGCAAGTTTCTTAATTGTGTTGGATTGGATAAAGAAGAGCTTGTCATTCATCGGTATTTCATTAAAGACTGGAAGTCGACTGCCATAAATCCCTGTTGCGCCGGAGGTTGCGGACCAAAAACTTTGAACTGCTTTCTCGTCGGCAAAAGCAAATAAATCTTCATCTATCCCGCTTTCCTCTGAAGCTAAATGAATGAGAGCTTTGTCATAAAAAGGGATTTGTAACTTCTCGGCGAGCATTTCGCCGATTTCTCTGCCTCCGCTTCCAAATTGCCTCGCAATGGTAATGACGACCTTTTTGTTCATTGCACAGCTCCTTTCATGATTCGATCAGGAAAACATCTATGGAAACGCGGATAAAATCTGTACTCACCTTCCATTAAATCAGCGCTTCGCTATGTTTAAAATTATAGCACATATGGTAAATATAATATATAAAATAAGAGAGAATCTGAAGGTGAGGCCAAATTTCTGAACCTGATTATGCATCGGTTATATGGCACACCTACTCAAAAATAGGAAAAAGCTGTGGAGGTTTTTATGACAGAATTAAATCCGGTGCTACTGGCACTTCTTGGGACCGGTGGGACATTTTTAATGACAGCGCTGGGCGCAGCAGTTGTCTTTTTCTTTCGAAAGGAGATGTCGGCAGACGTTCGCAGATTGTTTTTGGGCTTTGCCGGCGGTGTTATGATTGCGGCTTCCGTCTGGTCTCTTCTCATTCCGGCCATAGAAATGGCAGAAGAGCAGGGGAAGATTGGGTGGATTCCTGCAGCAGGGGGCTTTGTATTGGGAGGTCTCTTTTTGCTGCTGCTGGATCATATTCTGCCCCATTTGCACCTCGAAAGCAAGGCGCCAGAAGGTCTTCAATCCAGCTGGAAAAGAACAACCCTGCTGGTTCTAGCTGTAACGCTTCATAATATTCCAGAGGGCTTGGCGGTAGGGCTCACTTTTGGTATGGCTGCCCAGGGCAATTCTACCGTAACGATTGCATCTGCTATCGTGCTTGCTGTAGGCATCGGTCTTCAGAATTTCCCGGAAGGCGCAGCGATTTCATTGCCTTTACGGCAAGAGG
>JAQSXD010000183.1 GCA_029266295.1 Bacillota bacterium
CGTATTTTTTGTTTCTTTCTCCTGAATTCTGCTGTTTTTCCAGTTCCCGCAGTTCCTTTTGAACCTGATCAGCAAGCTCCTTCGCTTCTCTGAGCATGTCCCTTGCCTCTTCTCTGGCTTTGCTGAGGATCTTCTCCTTTTGCTCCTCCATTTTGGCTCTTTCCTTGTCGAACTGCTCTTTCTGCTTCTTCATTTCCAGATTCATCAGAATGGCTTCATCGCGTTCCGACTCAGCCAGCTTACGATCCTGCTCAATGGTAGTAATGACCTCTTCGAATTCAATATCACCGTTTTCCAGCATCCCTCTTGCATGTCTGATCACCACAGGTTTTAAACCCAGTTTTTCGGAAATCTCAAAAGCATTTGATTTGCCTGGGGTTCCGATGGAAAGCCGATACGTAGGACTCAAGGTCTCCACATCGAATTCCATGGAGGCATTTTCCACACCTTTCGTTGCAATTGCATATTTTTTAAGCTCGGTATAGTGGGTCGTGGCGATGGTTTTGACGCCCTTATCCCGCAGATGCTCCAGGATGGAAATTGCCAAAGCGGCGCCTTCCGTGGGATCGGTTCCTGCGCCCAGCTCATCCACCAGAACCAGGGTATCTTTACTGGAATTGTTCACAAGATCCACGATATTCTTCATATGAGAAGAGAAGGTACTCAGACTCTGCTCGATACTCTGTTCATCACCGATATCTGCAAAAACCTTCTGAAATACCGGCATTTCCGTACCGTAACCGGCAGGAACGTGCAGACCAGACTGGGTCATGAGAGCAAAGAGTCCCACCGTCTTCAAGGTAACCGTTTTACCGCCTGTGTTTGGTCCAGTAATTACAAGCGTATTGAACCGCTTTCCTATTTCAATGCTGATGGGAACCACTTTATCCTTGTGAATCAGAGGATGTCTGCCATCTTTGATCCGCAATGCTCCTTCGGTATTGATGGTGGGTTCTCCTCCCTTGAGTTTTACTGAAAGTCTACCCTTGGCGAAGATAAAATCCAGCTTCAGTAAAATATCCTGATTATTCAGGAGTTCATCCCGGACTTCTGCCACAGAAGCAGAAAGTTCTGCCAGAATACGCTCGATCTCCACCTTTTCCGCAAGCTCAAGCTCTCTCAATTCATTGTTTAAATTCACCACAGCCTGAGGCTCGATGAATAAGGTTGCACCGGTAGATGACTGGTCGTGTACGATGCCTGAAAATCTGGCTTTGTGCTCCTGCTTGACCGGTACCACATATCTGCCCTGTCGCATAGTCACGATGGCGTCCTGAAGAATGGTTCTGTTGTCCGCCGAATTTAAAATCTGGCTGATCTTCACACGAATCGCTTCATTCTGACGCAGGATGCTTCTCCTGATGTTTTTCAATTCGGTGCTCGCTGCATCGGCCATTTCATCTTCTGAGATAATACAGCGATCAATATCGTCCTCCAGTCGCTTCTGTACACTGAGCACCTCCGCCAGCCCCTTGATGATAGGAAGCTCCGGCAGATCGCTTTTCAAAAACGACGAAGCATTCCGGACAACCTGCAGGTTGTACAGAATTTCAAGAAGCTGCTTCATGGTCAGAGAACTACCCTTGTCCGCCAGATAAATGCTGTTCTTGATATCATAAAAGCTGCCCAGCGGCAGTGCCCCTTTACGCATAATAACGGAAACCGCTTCCGTGGTTTCCGCCAGCAATTCCTGAATCAGATACACATCAAGGGAAGGCTTCATTTCTGCCACCGATTTTTTTGTGATGACAGAAGCCGCTTCCGATTGCAAAAGCTCCAGTATTTTATTGTATTCTAAAACGCGATAGGTTTTTTCGTTCATTCTTTTTCCTTAATAGCCGATCAATCCGGGATGCAGGTGGCTTTATTTTTATGTACTCGTGCTTTGAACAGCTGAACATTCCATTCAAAATCCTGATGTTTTAGTCCACCATCTTTTTATAACGCTCCAGCTCACCCTTCAGGCGGATGTTCTCCATTTGAATGTCAAAGAAGCTATTTTCCATATCCTTACACTTTGCCTCTAGCTCCTTCATAGCAGATGACTCCACAGCCTTATCTTCCTGCTGGGTTTTTAGTCTGCTGGACATTTCTTCATTCTTGCTGAGAAGCGCGGTGTATTTTTCCTCCAGTTGTCTATAGGTAGTGGTCATTCTGTCAAGGTCCACAGTCTTCTCGTTGAAAAGCCTCTGCAGCTCCTCTCTCTGTTCAATGCTCGCCTGAGCATCCTCTTTGTACTGTAGGAAGCTTTTCTTCGCTTCATCCCAAAGCTGTACATAGTGTTTGGAATCTTTTTCAAGCTGTTCATTTTGAAGCTTCAGACCGCTCAGTCTCTCTACAGCAGTAAAGTAATCATCAGCTACATTGACGGCGGATAAAACCGCCAAGGACGAAATGGAACCTGCAGGCAGCGCCCTGGAAATCTCATGCATTTTGGTATTGACGTAGTCGGCAACCCGCATGATATGCTCTCTGGGCGTATTTCCTGCAATGGTATATTCCTGCCCGTAGATTTTAACCGTTACTTTGTTGTTATCCTCCATGCTTTTCCCCCCTTTTATAGAAATCGATAACCGCCTTTCATGCATCGTATCACTAAGGCGGCGGTTTTCGTGGCAGCCATTTTTTTAAGGAAGCGCTGTTCAATCGATTACTTATGAACAATGAATAAATCAGCGCTTCCCCTTATTACATTTCCCGGAGTACAGCGTCCAGTTTCTCCTTTAAAGCATCCAGAACCTTCTGGTGTACTTTCACTACCTCTTCGTCGGTAAGCGTTCTGTCCGCCGCGCGATACTTCAGCGCAAAGGCTGCACTCTTTCTTCCCTCCTGAACCTGTTTTCCTCGATAGACATCAAAGAGAGAAACGCTCTCCAAAAGCTTGCCGCCGATTTCTTTAATAATGCTCTCAATTTCGGCTACATAAACTTCTTCCTTAACCAGCAGCGCAATATCCCTTGAAATTGCCGGATACTTTGGAAGCGGCTTGTAGAACTTTGTAGTATCAGCATTACGGATGACCTGATCAAAGGCAAGTTCGCAGCAGAAGACTCTTGTTCCGATTCCGTATTTTTCTGCAACATCAGGATGAACTTCTCCCATGATGCCCAGTTCTGTATCTTTATAATTGATTCTTGCGCACCTGCCCGGATGGTAAACACCGTAATCGCTCTCCGGCACATAAACCGTTCCCCGGATTCCCAGAGATGCAAACAGCTCTTCCAGCATACCTTTCAAGGTAAAGAAGCTTTCGCCTTCTCCATAGCAACCAATGGACATGGCGTCTCTTTCATCGGGTAGTGCTTCTTCTTCGTCCAGATTTTTAAAGAAGGTATTTCCGAGTTCAAAGGCTCTGACCGAGCTGATATTTCTGGAGTAATTTCTACCCAGAACGTCCATCATATTGGGCGTCAGGATCGTCCTCATGACACTGTTTTCTTCCCCGAGAGGATTGATCAGGCGCACGAAATTCCTTTCCCAGGAATCTTCATCGATCCGTACATTGTCCACCCCTCTTGGGCTGACGAAGGAATAGGTTTGAATCTCGTTGGCACCCATTGCAGTCATCAATTCTCTGGCCCTGTCTCTCAGGGTACGTTCCCTTGACTTCTTTGCTTCTGCATTCCCTTTGGGCAGTGTTACCGGTAATTTATCGTAACCATAGATTCTTGCAATTTCTTCGACAAAGTCGATTTCCTCCAGAAGATCCTGACGGATGGTCGGCGGAGTGACTTTCATGGTATTCCCCAGCCTGGACACCTGCATTTCAAGGCTTTCCAGAATTTCTTCCATCTCTTTGCCGGAAAGGCCCGTACCAAGAATGTTATTGACCCTGTCTACCCGGACTGCTACCGCATCATTGTCTATCTTTGTGGGATAAACATCCACAGATCCCTTGATGACGGTTCCTGCACCCAAAAGCTCGATCAGTTTGCAGACCCTGTCTGCTGCTGTTTCACTGAGATTTGGATCGATTCCTTTCTCAAAACGGGATGAGGCTTCGGTACGCAGGGCAAGTTTCTTGGAGGTAGCCCGAATGCTATCCCCGTTGAAGTTTGCTGCTTCAATGAGGATTGTTTCAGTATCCTCCTTGATTTCAGAGTTCAAGCCTCCCATGACGCCTGCGATCGCTACGCCACGTTGGCCGTCTTTGATCAGCAGCATGTTGCTGGTCAGCTTCCGCTCTGTTCCGTCCAGAGTTGTGAAGAGTTCCCCTTCCTCTGCGGTATCAACAACGATTTTGCTGTCAGCAACGTCTCTGATATCAAAGGCATGGATGGGCTGGCCATATTCCAGCATAACATAATTGGTAATATCAACAATGTTGTTGATGGGTCTCATGCCGGAATAGATCAGTCGTTTTTGCAGCCACCAGGGGGACTGCTCAATCTTTACATCTTTTACGATTCTTCCCACATAACGTCTGCAAAGCTCCGGCTTCTTGATTTCGATCTCGATATAATCTTTGGCCTTGCCTTCTTCTTTCAGGCAGTCTGTCTCGGGATATCTCAGCGTTCCTCCAAAGGTCGCAGCCGATTCTCTTCCCATCCCGATCATGGACAGGCAATCCGGTCTGTTGGGCGTGATTTCAAAATCAACCACCGCATTTTTCAGCCCCAGCGCCTCTACGATATCCTGTCCCAGCGGGTATTCCTGATCCAGAATCCAAATACCATCCTTCAGTGCCACAGGGATCACCTTATCTTCGAAACCCAGCTCGCCGGGGGAGCATAGCATGCCGTTGGACTCAACACCCTTCAATCTGCCTTTCTTGATCACTTTATCGCCTGGCAGTTTCCCACCGTGAAGAACGACAGGAACGTAAGCTCCCTCAAAGATATTCGTAGCCCCGGTTACAATCTGAAGAAGCGCTTCTTCTCCTATATCAATCTGAGTGACGAGAAGTTTATCCGCATCGGGATGCTTTTCGATATCCACGATCCTTCCGACCACTACATTCTCAATTCCGTCTCCGAAACGTTCCACCGTTTCAATATTGGAGCCGGACATGATCATTCTTTCGCAAAACTGTTCGACATCTACTTTGATGTCTGTATATTCCTTTAACCATTCTATAGGTACTAACATATCATTTTTCCTCCTAATTAAAATCGACTTGTGACTTGAAACTCCATGGACAAGCCATTATCATTTAAATTGCTGAATGAAACGCATATCGTTCTCATAGAGCAGCCTGATATCGTCAATTTCATATTTTAGAAGCGCAATTCTCTCAACGCCCATGCCAAAAGCAAAGCCCGTATACTTTTCAGTATCCACATGACCTACCTTCAGTACGTTGGGGTGAACCATACCGCATCCAAGAATTTCGATCCAGCCGCTGCCCTTACAGAATCTGCAGCCGGCGCCTCCGCATTTGAAGCAGGAAACATCCATTTCTGCGCTGGGCTCTGTAAATGGGAAATGGTGGGGACGGAACTTGGTTTTTACTCTGGAACCAAAGAGCTGCTTCGCAAAGGAATTCAGAGTACCCTTCAAATCCGCCATGGTAATTCCTTCATCGACATTCAGCCCTTCCACCTGATGGAACATCGGTGAATGGGTGGCATCTGCCGTATCACATCGGAAACATCGTCCCGGTGAAATGATCTTGATGGGCGGATTCTCTTTCATCAGTGTTCTTGCCTGAACAGGAGAAGTTTGTGTACGGAGCAGTGTATTCTCTGTAATATAGAACGTATCTGTCATATCCCTTGACGGATGATTCTTTGGTGCATTTAATGCGTCGAAGTTATTGAACACCGTCTCAACTTCAGGACCTTCCGCAATGCTAAAGCCCATGCTCATAAAGATTCGAGAAATTTCATCTATAGTGATGGTGATAGGATGCTTCACGCCCAGGCTGACCTTGGTCCCAGGTTCCGTCACATCGATTTTCTCCTTTATAAATTTATCCGCTTTCTGGTGCTCTTTCATGGCCGTAAACGTTTCTTCCAGCAATGACTCAATCTCTGCACGTACTGTATTGGCAGCCTTTCCAAAATCTTTTCTTTCTTCCGGGCCTAAAGAACCCATGGAACGCAGGATCTCCGTAAGCTGACCTTTTTTTCCCAGAACCTTTACTCTGATGTCCTCCGCTTCAAGGATTGAGGAAGCCATCTGCAATTGTTCTTTCGCTTCCTGCAAAATTTTCATCAATTGACTTTGCATAAACCTATCTCCATTTCTATCATTAATTTTTCTCTTATTTGCGTCTGTTCATAGCTCATTCTGGTAACGCTGCCTTACCGACTCATACATGAGAATTCCGGCAGCCACCGCAGCATTAAGTGACTCAATGGTTCCCTCCATAGGGATTTTAACCTGTAGGTCAGATTCTATTAAAAATTCTCTGCAAACACCGTTTCCCTCATTGCCAATGATCACAGCTGTGTCTTGTGCAAGATTCACATCATAATAATAGTGGTCGGTTTCCAGCGTTGTACAGATAATTTTCTTGTCATAGTTACGGAGCAGGCGAATGGTCTGCTCGGGCGTTTCCGTCATAAATACCGGTAAGCGGAACAAAGATCCTGCTGCTGCTCTGACAATTTTGGGTGAATAGATGTCGGCGGTTCCCTTCAGCAGTATGGCACCCATGTACCCAGCTGCATCAGCGGTTCTCAGAATCGTTCCGATGTTTCCGGGGTCCTGCAGTCGATCTAGTACGATAAGGTTTGTGTCAGAAGCGTTTCCGAAAAATTCCGCTTCACTGTACTTTTTCTTTTTTACCACCGCCATAATACCCTGAGGTGTTTCTGTATCGGACAGCTTTCGAAAAAGTTGGGAAGTTAAAACGATGATTGCGTATCCCGCTCTCGTTGCTTCAAATTCGGCTTCCTTAGCGACTGCAAGGGCTTCTGCTGAAGTCTCGTTCTCGGGGGCATCGGTATGCCTTCCATAGTCCTCGCTGAAAATCAGCGTTTCGATTTCGCCTCCCCCCGCCAGCGCCTCCCGAATCAGATTGGTGCCTTCAATGAGATATTGATTCTGCTCATCCCGATGTTTTTTCAGCTTCAACTGTAAGGCACCTTTATAAATCCGGTTATCCGGCGAAGTTATTACTTTCATGTCACACTCCATGTATTAGAAAAAGCCGGCTTTTACCCCGGCTCACCCTTCAAATTTTAAGTTAGAAGCTTCCCATTTTATCCTTGCTCAGGAATGATGGGATATCAAATGCACCGGTGACTTTCGATTGGAAAATATCATCCTTGGGATGATTATTTGCTTCCTCCCCTGACGTGTTTCCTGCGCCATCTTCCTCCGCGGCATGAGCCTCTGCCTTGTCTCTGCTTGGCGATAATATGTCTGCGGGTCTGTCTTCAAAT
>JAQSXD010000184.1 GCA_029266295.1 Bacillota bacterium
CGGGTTATCAGACCGCTCCAGGACGGCGTTATCTCGGATTTTGAAATGACTGCGAGTATGCTCAGGTCGTACATTAAGCGGGTTATGCCAGAGACCTCTATCTTTACGAAGGTACGTATTGTAGTGGGCGTGCCCTCAGGAGTAACGGAAGTAGAAAAGCGTGCCGTAGAAGAAGTGATCAGGCAGATGGGTGCGAAAGAAGTTTACATATTGGAAGAACCGATGGCGGCAGCCATCGGTACCGGTCTTGCGGTTGACAGTGCTATGGGCTGTATGATCGCAGATATCGGAGGTGGAACTTCTGACATTGCGATCATTGCTCTGGGAGGAATCGTTACCAGTACATCCCTTCGGCATGCGGGGGACAAGCTTAACGAAGCAATTATCGCCTATATGAGAAAGCAGTACGATCTGCTGATTGGTGATAAAACAGCTGAGGAAATCAAAGAAAAAATCGGCTGCGCTTACATAGACAAATCGGATCCTGATTCCATTAGAGAAATGAATGCAAGAGGAAGAGATATTATTACAGGACTTCCTAAGACCATTAACATCAACTCTATTGACGCTATGAAAGCGCTGGAAGAGCCGATTAAAATCATCATCGACGGGATCAGAAGCACACTGGAAAAAACACCGCCGGAGATCTCTGCTGATATTGTCAGCAATGGGCTGATGCTTTCCGGAGGCGGTGGTCTGATCCGCGGTCTTGATACGCTGATCGAGCAGTCTACCGGTCTGAAGGTAACCATCGCTGAAAACGCGCTGGAAGCTGTTGCAGAAGGAACAGGAAAAAGTTTGTCTAATATCGAAAAGATTCAAAAATATGCAGGAAGAGGCACAAAAAAGAGAGTATGAATTGGCTAAGAGAACATAGAGTATTATCAACGATACTGTCAATATTCTTCATTTTGATCGTCATCATGGCTATTTCTTACAGTCATGTGGGGAGCAGCACTGTTCTAGGGCGCAGCGTACAGAAAGTGACAGCCTTGGTACAGGAGCCGTTTTCCGATGCCGGAAACGGGATTCGATCAGGACTGAAGGGGATTTTTCAATTCCGGAGTATTCTGAAGGAAAACGAAGAACTGAAGAAACAAATATCCGATTTAAACAGACAGATCATTCAGAATAAACTTACGGAAGCGGAATTGGCAGAATTGCGAAATCTCTCCAATATCCTAGGTTATGACCAGGTTGCTTCAACTTATGATCTTGTAACTGCAGATGTAATTGCCATGGATGGATCCAATTGGTTCAATCTGTTTACAATTAATGCGGGCACTGATGATGGTATTTACCGGGATGCAGTTGTAATTAATGGTGACGGACTGATTGGAAGAGTACTGGAAACCGGACCAAATTGGTCGAAGATTATCTCGGTAATCGATGAGTCGAATTCCGTAAGCTTTAAGGTTTTCAGGGACATGCAGCTGCTGGGTATCCTGTCTGGTGATGGCAAGGGTGCTTTGGACGGATATATGATAGACCCTGAAGCAGCAGTGATTGAAGGGGATGTACTGATCACATCGGGAATCGGAATGTATCCGGCTGGAATACCGATCGGAAAGGTTAAGGAAGTCATCTGGAATAACGATACGTTACTGAAGACCATTACCATTGATCCCAGTGCCTATTTTAAGAACTTGCAAAAAGTAACGGTTTTGGTTAAAAAACAACAAGATTAATCCATCTGCGCACACGCCATTAAATCAGCGATTTCCTAAAGTGCAAATTGGATGAGGAGAAGACATTGAAATACAGATATTCATTTCTCTTATTTTTCATAGCGTTTCTGTTACAAACCACTGTTTTCAATCACTTTGGTATATTCGGCATGTCACCGAATCTTATTCTTTGCTTGGTTGTCATTTTTTCCTTTTTGTATGAAGGATATCATGGTATAATATATGGCTTACTGTTTGGACTTGTCATGGATATCTGCTTTGCGCAGATCATTGGTATTGCTTCCATTGGGTTGTTTTCCATTGCTTTGATCTGCAGTGAGTTAAAACGCTATCTTTACAAAGAAAGTGTGGTTTCCGTAGCCATCGTCTCGCTGGTTTCGACCACAGTCTACGGACTGATGTACTGGGGGATCTACCGGATGCTTGGAAATGAATTTGATTTCCTGTATGTTGCGGAGAAGGAAGCGATTCTGCTTGGGTACCATGCTGTTGCAACATTGATCATCTATCATTTTGTCAGCAAGAACTTCAAACACAGAAGCGACCGATATATGTATCGCGGAAACCTGCAGGAAGCAAGGAGCTTATACCGATCATGAAATGGATCAAATCGAGAAATAATCAAATATTGGCTATGATCATGGTGATGATGGCTGTTCTGGGTATCAGACTGTTCGGTTTGACCGTGGTCGAGGGAGCACGTTGGGAGGCGGCTGCTACAAACCTTAGCATCAAGAGCATCAGCACTTCTGCTCCAAGAGGAGAAATTCTTGATCGATACGGCCGGGTTCTTGCAGGGAATATCCCTAGCTTTACCGTTCAGTTCAGTGCGGGGGACTTGAAAGATGAGCAGATTAACACCGTTGCACAGAGCCTCATCCGAATTCTGGAGACCAACGGTGATTCTTATTATGATAATTTTCCGATTCTGAATGAAAACGGAATCTTTTATTATACCTATCAAAAGGAAATTGAAGATTGGCTGACCGCGCAGGCAATGCCTACGGATTTTACAGCGGAACAGGCCTTCGCTGAGATTAGACGGAGACAAAATATTGACGAGGGTCTTGACAAATATGCAGCTCAGACAGAATTACAGTCGGTGTATAATATCTTTCCGCCAATTTCTGTAAAAAATCTGAAATTCCTGAAAGAGCTGGACAAAGAAAGCTTCCTGGGCAGATATTATCTGGATAAAGAATTAAGTGCCGCAGAAGCCTTCCAGGCACTGAGAACGCGATTTAAGATTGCTCCTACCCTTTCTGACGCTGACGCAAGGAAGATCATGGTGGTAAGAAATGAGCTTTCCTCTCAGGGGTACAGAAAATATATGCCTGCTAGGATCGCCGGCGGTGTATCCAACGATACGATCGTAATTATGGAGGAAAAGAAATCTGATTTACCAGGTGTTGAGGTTGTTGCTGAATCCGTACGGTATTACCCGAATGGGAATACGGCATCCCATGTACTGGGGTATTTGGGACAGATCTCAGAAAGCATGAAAGCGAATTATGTGGGATATAAATCCAACGATATGGTTGGGCAGGAAGGCATTGAAAAAGCATACGAATCTACTCTGAAGGGAAAAGATGGCACAAAAAACGTGGAAGTCAATGCGTTTGGAGAGCTGGTTAGAGTGATCAATGAGACAGAACCGCGAAAAGGAAAGGACGTTTATCTTACCATAGATCTTGAATTACAGAAGACAGCGGAAGCAGCACTGAAACAAGCTTTGACTGAAATACAGAAAGCAGGAACCTTTAAAAGCCAATGGGGCGACTATAAATATGGGACAGCATATAAAAATGCAAATGTGGGGGCCGTTGTTGCATTGGATGTTAAGACCGGTGATGTCTTGGCTATGGCCAGCTATCCCGGTTTTGACCCAAATCTGTTTGCCGCTGGCATTAGTAAGGAAAACTGGAATGCACTGCAGGCTGAAAATCCAAGGGATCCGCTTTCACCTCTTCCGCTCTACAATGTGGCGGCTAGAACAGCGGTACAACCAGGGTCTACCTTTAAGATGGTGACTGCGACTGCTGCCCTTGAAAGCGGACTGGATCCAAACCGAAAGCTTCGAGATGGAGGAGCGGTTACCCTTGGAAACAGAACCTACGGCTGTTTGATCTGGAATCGGTACAGAGGAAACCATGGATATGTGAACCTTGCAGAAGCAATTGAGGTGTCATGCAATTATTACTTTTTCGATATTGCAACAGGGCGGGATTTCTATAAGAAAACCTCGCTGGGACTGCGAGAACCCATGAATATTGAAAAAATCATGGCTTACGCTCAGCAGTATGGTTTGGGTCTTAAAACTGGAATTGAGATCCCTGAAACTGTTGTGCCCGTTCCCAGTGAAGAAAGAAAGCTGGAACAGATCAAAGCGATGCTGCGCAACGTGCTTCTTGGAAAAGCTGAAATTTATTTCGAAAAGTCACTGATTGATAATAAAGAAAAGCTGAATGATACCATCAAAACCATTGTTAGCTGGACAGAAGAAAATCCAACTAGAAATGAGCTGATTAATCGCTTGAGCAAACTTGAGATAAAAGAAGAACTTGTTGAAACCGTCGCGGATCTCTGTAAGTTTACTTATTTCAATCAAGCGACTTGGACCACAGGAGATGAATTGAATATTGCCATCGGGCAAGGCGAAAATGCCTATACCCCCCTGCAAATGGCGAACTATATTGCAACCATCGGGAATAAGGGAGTACACAATCAGGTCAGCTTGATTAAGGCAATTGAAGGGCAGAATGAAGTTGAAAGAGCTCCTGGTAAAAAAATAGATATTCAGGATGATAAGTATCTTGAGGATATCATCGCAGGGATGAAGCTCGTAGCCACTGGTTCCAAAGGTAGTCTGAAAGGGGTATTTGGAAATTTCCCTGTTCAGGTCGCGGGTAAGACCGGTACTGCGGAGAGAGCAGGAAAAATCAATCCTCCTGACGAAGTAGAATATGTCAAACAATATCTTCCAAGAATTGACAGCAGTTTAAGGTGGAACGATGTTGAGAGTGAATTAACGAGACTGATGGCGGATTATCCCGAGTATTATACGACAAGAAATACCGCTGTGCGTCAGGCAGTATTCAATTTAAGCAATGGTAGGGTTACTCCTGCTAAACTGGACTTTTATAAGGGAAGCTACGATCCATTTGCTTGGGTTATGACAATGGCTCCAGCTAACGATCCGAAGATCGCCGTAGGTGTACTTGTTTTCCAAGGAGGAACTGCGGGCTATGCTGCTCCTGTCGCAAGAGAGGTTATCGCTAAATATCTTCAGTTAGACAAGGTATACGAGGACTACAATATTGACACAAGAATCACACAATGAGGAGAAAAATATGGGCAAGGTAATTTTGGTCGCATCCGGCAAAGGCGGAGTCGGCAAGACGGTTTTTGCTTCCAATGCGGGAGCCAAGCTGGCACAGGAGGGATATAAGGTCGTCATGATCGACATGAACATGGGACTTCGAAATCTTGATCTCTACCTGGGGCTTGAAAATAAGGTCGTCTATGATGTGGCTGATGTCATGTCCGGCGTCTGCAGAATTAAGCAGGCGCTTATCAGGGACAGAAGATTTCCTGAGCTGTACTTGATGTCGGCACCGCAAAACAAGCAGAAGGCCGAGATCACGCCGCTCCATATGAAGGTTCTTTGCAATAAGTTAAAGCGGAGCTTTGATTATATCATCATCGATGCCCCGGCGGGTATTGACGAGGGGCTTGCCATTGCAGCAGCGGGAGCGGATTCGGCGGTAATTGTTACCGTGCCGGAGTATGCTGCTGTAAGGGATGCAGATGCGGTGGATCAAATATTGCTTCAGATTGGAATTAAGAAAAGAACATATGTGATCAACAAGGTCATGGCGAACCTGATCCGTACCGGCCTTGTTCCGGGCATTGCTGAAATTGCAGATATCATGAGACCGGAAATGGCTGGTATCATTCAATACGACGAGAACATCCACATTGCCGCAAATAATGGGCTCCCCATCGTTTATAAAGAGGGAAGCTACATAGAGCAAAACTTTAAAAAGATCATGGATCGCATCATTGAAGCATCGTAGATCGAAAATGTAATAATAACAGAAAAAGAGCTTCCTGATTAATAGAGAAAGCTCTCAATTTGGAAAAGAAGATCCCATCAGTAGCTTTTGCTTCCCGATGGGATTTGTGAGTAACTTGAGCAGCCGTAAACGGCTGCTTTTTTAGGTGTAGATCGTGGCACACGGAATCAATTAGCGTTTCCTTAGATTAGAAATTGATGATCTTGCTCCTGATACCAACATTCAGTACGATTCCAAGGGCAACCATATTGGCCACGACAGAGGAACCGCCATAGCTGATGAATGGAAGCGTAATTCCGGTAACCGGCATAATTCCCATGGCCATTGCAATGTTTTCGAAGATCTGGAAACAGAACATGGATAGAATTCCGATTACGATAAGGGAACCATACATGTCCTTTGCATTGTCAGCAATTTTCAACATACGGTAAAGGAAAACTGCGTAAAGGAAAATTACGACAGCCCCTCCGATCATTCCCAGCTCTTCTGCAATTACTGAAAATATGAAGTCGGATTTTTGCACGGGTAAAAACTTTAACTCCTTTTGGGTTCCTGCGAATAGTCCTTTGCCGAAGATTCCACCTGAACCAATGGCAATCTTGGAATTGTAAACCTGATAATTCCCGGCCAGATTCAAATTCTCAGGGTGAAGGAAGGCATCAATACGTTCCTTTTGATGAGACGCCATAAAACGGTATAAGATGGGCATGGAAATCATAAAAACGCCGCCAAGTTTTGCAAACAATTTGTAATCAACCCCTGCGGTGAAAATCATCACAACAGTCATAAAGCACATGACAACTGCAGTTCCCAGATCCTCCTTCAGGATGATCAAGATAAAAGGTGCTGCGTAGAGTCCAGCCATACCGATGCCTTTTAGCGTATCCAGTGTTCCTCTTTTTCTTGAAAGATAGTTGGCAAAAAGCAGAACGAAGGAGATTTTCACCAGCTCGGAGGGCTGCATGTCAATCGGGCCAAGGTCTACCCAGGCTCGGGAGCCGTAATGCTCCACACCGAGGCCCGGAATGTAAACGGTTAAGAGAAATAGAATTGATGCTGCATAGATGATCTTTTCCATACTCTCAAATGTCTTATAATCGAATAACAATACAATGCAGAGTGCTATGGAACCCAGACAGTAAGCTGCAAATTGTACTGTGATATCCTTTGTTATAATAAATTGCCCTTCGTAGGATGTGCTGCCCACCATGACGATACTGATCACGGCAAAGCAGAGGGGTAAAAAGAGCAACAACTTGTCGATGTTCTTTAAGAGATTTCTAAAATAGTCCATTGAGATACCTTCGTTTCTGTTCCTAATAGTTCAGTCAAATAATGTGTTTTTTTTATGCTTGTTCCTCTGTTGAATCTCGGTTGTTTTAGCCGACAAAAAAGGATTCCATGAACAGTGAGATTTTACAAAATATCACTGTTGGCTCAATCTAATTCAACTTGACATTATGTCACGTACAACATTATAATATATATTGTGTAGTTATATCAATATTTAATTACACAATGCTGATATTTAGTTGTTCGTCCCGGTTTGAACGGGCGTTAAA
>JAQSXD010000185.1 GCA_029266295.1 Bacillota bacterium
TGATCCTGTATGTTTTTTAGCTCCGTAGCAATGATTTTTCTTTCATCTGCGCTGGCACTGCCCGTATTTGCAGCACGGATCTTGTCCTTTGCTTCCAGCATCAGATCTTCAATATTCATAAGAACTGATTCGCTGTTGGATAGTGCAGACTGCGCATGGGCAATATTCGATTGATAACTGTCTGTTTTGCTCATATCCGCGCGTAGCTGATAAGCCTTAACTGCCGCAGCAGTATTTTCCGAGGATTTGGAAAAAGCCCTGCCTGACTCTATCTGAGTACTGTATTTGTTCAAGTCTGAAGACAAAGTGTTCAGCGAACGGATATATTTTGTTGTAATCATTTTATTGGTAATACGCATTCCGCTATCTCCCTTCGGTCAATTGCTTTTAACGGCCCACAAGACCCATTTCGTTTATAATTTTATCTACCGCTTCATCCAGTACGTTGAAGTATCTCGCGGCGGCATTGTAGGATTTCTGGAAAGCCATCAGTTGGATTCCTTCTTCGTCAAGATTGACTCCGGAGATGGATTCTCTGGTTGTATATAAAGTGTTCAGCACGGTAGAAGAAGTATCAGCGAAATTTTCATGAAGTTCCACGTCCAGCGAAAGCTCACCGATGACTCCCACAACAAATTCATGAACCGTGCCCCCGAACATTACGTCTGAACTTGGATCTGAGGGATCACGATAGAATTTCATGTCGGCATTTAGCGCTTTAATCATTCGTGCGATATTGTCTCCTTCACCTCCGGTACCTCCGGTATTGGTGTTGGTCGTTGTCGTGATAAACGCCGCGTCTTTCAGCCATTCATCGGATATCGCAATGTTCCCGGCAGTAATGGAGGAAGATCCGTCCGAAGCAGAGAAAAGAGGTTTGGCTGTACCGCTGGCATCAGTGTTTAGGTCATTGAGCACCTTGGCGAAATTGGATGCAAACGTGTTCATAGAACTCTGATAGTATAGGGTTCCGCGAAAGTTGTTTTCAGCTGATCCGGAGCTGGTGTCGGCATATGTTCCATTTCCATTGATCAAATTCAGATATCCGTTGATGGACCCTCCGCCTGAAAAATAGCTGGTCACATTTCCGTGATAACCCCCAAAGCTGCTGCTGATATTGATCTCCATCTGGTTTGTAGTTTCGTTCAGTGCAGCGGACAGTGTATTATAGGAACCATTTTGAACAATACCGATGGATGTGCCTGTGCTGGTATCGTAAATGGATATATTCAAATTTTCAATGGTAAGATCTTCGGAGACCTTTTCCGGTGTTGTGGTAACCTTTATGTTTGCCATTCCCGAAAGCTTATCGATCAGCACGTTTCGTTGATCATATAGCTCGTTGGGTGTATTGCCGTGAACCAGTTCGCTCCTGATTTGCGTGTTGAGATCAGCAATGCTCTTAACCGTAGCATTAAAATCAGTATCGATGACAACCTTGGAAAGATCATGAATCTGCTGATTTCTAACTTCGTCAATCTGGCTTGAGTAAACGTTCAAAATCTGAGTGACTTTCTGGGCAGCGGTTCTCACCACAAGGGCCAGATCCTTGCTGCTCGGGCTTCCGGAAAACGTCTGGAGTTGATTGATGAAATCTGAGAGCTGCTTCTGAAGTTTTTCAGTCGAAGCTTCGTCAATGACATTCTCAAGGTCTGACAGTCCGGAAAGAAGCGTTTCATACTGAGAAGACTCAGCACTTTGAGCACGGAAACGAGCATCCAGGAACGGATCTCTAATCTGGCTGACACCGCTTACTACAACCCCCAGTCCCGTATTTGTATTGGGTGTATTGTATTTCTGCACAAATCCGCTGTTGGAAAAAGAACTCTGGTCAACCCGCTGACGCGTATAACCGTCGGTATTCAAGTTTGCGATATTGTTGCCGGTAACATCAATGTTAGCCTGGCTTGCAGCCATCGCTCTGCTGGCCGTTTGAAAGGCCAAAAACGTAGGTCTCATAATCGTATCCCCTTTTGCTATATTTTCTTCTCGAAAGCCTTTGGAAATAAAGTGCCGTGAACTTCGGCAGCGCTTCTGCTGTAAGTGGTATTGTCCTTTGGAAGCTCCTGTCTGGAAAGAACCTTGTCGATGGTGTAAAGCTTGCTTTGAAGGAGCATTCTGCATTTGTCCTTGTAATAATTTACTTCTGTCATCGTCAAATCGAATTCTCCGAGCAAACCAAAGAAGCGAAGACCTTCTTCCTTTGAAAGCTGCCCAGCCATATCAGAAAGGTTTTTGGCATTGATTCCAAGGGCCTCTAGATAGTCTGCTACCTGTCTGTCAAAGCTCTTTGTCTGAAGGAGTAAAGCTTGCTGCGATTTTAGGCTTTCATCCAAATGTTCAATTTCGTCCTTCATGATAGCATCCAGTTCGTCCTTTAGGATCGGTACTGCATTTTGATAGATCTTAAGAATTCCGCAGAGGTATTCGTAAAACTTGTCTAGGACAATGTTGTATTCATTCTTATCAGTCATTATAACCTCCCGGCATCACATACTCATTCTTTTAAAATCGCATCCGCAATCAGATTGGCAGGTACGTCGTAAGTGCCATTCTCTACAGATTTTTTTAATTCGCTGATGCGGCCTGCCGAAGTGTTTACAGATACATCGTAAAGGATTGCGGATTTTGCGACAGACAGTCGTTTGTCTTCAAAGGATCCGCTGTGGCTGCTGGATATCTCTGCACTGTCAACCTTGTTCTTAAGAGAATACTTCTTGTTTTCTTCAGTGCTGATATTTCTTGCGGGATCATTGCTGTAGTCCTGTATCTGCTGCGGCTGAATCGATTTGCTCTTGTTTACAAATGAGATTTCCATCAATATAACCTCCCTTCAACTGTGGATTTTATTATTCGTCGTAAATTCATTACGTTCGGTTCTGAATCATCTTGATTATTATATCGGCATAGCAGAAAAAAACCTTAATAAAAATTCTGAAAAAACGCGTAACTACACAAAAAAAATAATTTATGGAATTAATTTACTGGAAAAATTGATTGTGAGTCAAAAAAATACAGGATTCGACAAAAATTAAATTTATAAACAAATAATGAGCTGAATCATACCCGATAAAGGCAGTGTATTTCGATTTAAACCCGAAAAAAATCATGTTAGAATCTTCCTGCCCGCGGTATAAAAAAGTAATTGTCTAAACGTGCAAATTGTAGTAAAATCATGTACGAAGCATACTATATTATACGCCATGACATGACAAAATTCGACAGACGAAAAATGCAGATGTTTATGGCATATGCTTCGAAGAGAAAACGATGAAAGGGTGGGCATATGATCGGAGATTCAGCAGTATCGGCAATCCTGCAGAAGGGCTTAGACGGTACCTGGCAGAAGCAGAGGGCTATCGCAAACAATATCGCAAATCATGAAACCCCCGGATACAAAGCGGTAAAGGTCTCCTTCGAAGAAAATCTGGACAAAGAGATTCAGAAGCTTGGCAAGAGTATCGCAGATACAAAGAGTATCCCTAAGAACCTGGAGGCGATAAAAAATTCGGAGATAAGCGTTTTTTCAGACGATACGACAACAGAGCGCACTGACGGTAACAATGTGAATCTCGAGCTTGAAAACATTGAGATGGCAAAAGCGCAGATCCAATATCAGTATTTGACGCGAAGCATGACCGATATGTTTGCGAGAATGAGATACGCCATCAGTGAAGGCAGAAAATAGGAAGGGAAGTGGTTAAAATGGATTTTTTAAGCTCACTTAACATTTCGGGTTCAGGACTGACAGCACAAAAAATGCGTATGGACGTGATTTCCCAAAATATTGCAAACTCGGAAGTCACCAGAACAGAAAATGGAACGCCGTATCGCAGAAAGATGGCTGTTCTCAGCAGCATGGCTGGAAATACTAGCTTTAGAAGCGCACTTGACAAGGCTTCAGCGGCAAAGACTGGCGGCGTACAGGTATCCGGCATTGTTGAAGATCAGTCGGCATTGGTTCCTGTTTATGATCCGGGTCATCCCGATGCCAATGAAGAAGGCTATGTAATGCTGCCAAATGTAAATAGAGCGCAGGAAATGATCGACATGCTAGGCGCAAGCAGGGCATATGAGGCAAATGTTACTGCGTTTAACGCAACCAAAGCAATGGCGCTGAAGGCGCTTGAAATCGGCAGATAATTTTGGCTCCCTAAAGGAATCAGTGGCCGAACAGGAATAGACAATCAGGTTATGGCAAATCAAAAGTTGTTATGATGTGTATAGATGTGTAAAAAGTCAAAAAAGATGTGTGTAGATGTGTAAAAGATGTGTGTAGATTTTAGCCGGTAAAGCAGTAAAAATTGTGTAGATTTTATTGTGTGTAGATATTTAATGTAATAAAGAGGTAGAGATGTGTTTATTATTCCAATGAGTTCTAACATTAATACCAGCGGTATTAATTCTTTAAGTTCAAGTTCTGACAAATCGACAAATGCCTCCGGAGAAAGCTCCGGCCTCGGCTTTAAAGAGATTTTCCAGGATGTCGTCAAAAATGTAGAAGAGACGGAAGCAGTTACAAAGATGGATGCATATAATCTGTCCATTGGTAACGTGGATGATTTACATACCACGATTATTAATGCTGCAAAAGCTGATGTCGCTCTGCAGACTATGGTTCAACTTAGAAATAAGTTTCTTGAAGCACATTCCGAAATTATGAGGGTCAGCTTATAACAAGGGACGGCATGCCCGTGCCTTGAAAAAACGCGCAGAGGCTAAAAATGCAATGATTTTTTGCCGAAGTGTTATAATTGCGGAATTTTTGTTCTTATTATTATTACCAATAGTCGAATTTTAACAGATGGAAGATTAAAATATGAATGAGCAAATAAGGAAAGCCTTGGAACCCTTGAGCCAATTTTGGGGTAATACCTCTGCATTGGTGAAGCGGATTATAATAGGCGGGGTGATAATTGCAGTAATTGTCGCTCTGGCTTTTAGTATCCTATTAAATCAAAAGGACTATGTTGTTATATTTGAACAATTGTCAGAAACAGAAACTTCTGAAATTCTCGCCAAGCTTAGTGAGATGAAAGTCGATGCGAAAGTGGACGGATCCGGTGCAATCATGGTTCTGAAAGAGGAAGAATCGCGGGTTCGAATGAATCTGGCTACTGCTGGATATCCAAAGAGCGGGCTGAGCTATTATCTGATCGAGCAAAACAGCGGGATGCTGACAACAGATTACGAGCGCAAGCTGTATATGAATCTTCAGCTTCAGGAACGAATCGCAGCCAGTATCAGAACCCTTGAAGGCGTAAAGGATGCAGTGGTCACCATTACCATACCCGAGGATGAGGTGTTCTACCTTCAGGAAAAGGAAAAGCCCTCAGCATCCGTGGTGATCCATATGAAAGACGGGAATCCGCTGAAGGAAAGTCAAATTCTCGGAATTCGTAACCTGATCGCAAAATCGGTTAACGGTCTTCCGCCGGAAAATATTGCTTTGACCGACAGCTTGGGCAACGATTTGATGGGAGATGTTACAGGCAATAACCCGGAGCTCTCAAAGATCAATATCACAAGAGAGATCGAAAATGATGTCAAAAAGAAAATAACTGCAGTTCTTCTTGGACCTTACAGAGGGGAACAGTTCAAGGTTTCAGTATCGGCCACCGTTGATACGGACGCGTTGGTTACAGAATCCACTACATATCTTCCTTCCCCGGACGGTACGAACTCCGGTGTGATCAGCGAAGAAACAAGAAGTGATGAATCGTCCACTTCCTCACAGGGAAGCGGCGGCGCCGCAGGAACCAGTTCTAATTCGGAGATACCGACCTATCCTGCCGGCGGATCCACGGGCGAAAGTTCATCGACAAATACAAGCGAAAATATAAAATATCAGGTCAGCCAGACAAAATCCCAAAGTCAGAAATCGGGAGCAAGTATCGAGAGCATCTCTATCGGTATCGCCATTGATAAGTCCTCTTTCGATCCCGGTGAGCGGGAAAGCATCGTACAGTTGGTTGCTTATGCGGCAGGTGTTGCGCCTGAAAGCGTGTCGGTACAGAATTTCCAATTCTATTCTGAAGACACATTGCCGGGGCTTCCTCCTGAGGAAGGCGGCATAAATAGGGCGGTTCTGTTTGGCGGAATCGGCGCCGGAGTACTTGTTCTGGCAGCGCTCGTTGCGTTCCTGATATTGAGCAGACGCAGAAAGACAGCGGCGGAGGAGGCTATGGCTATGGCATCAGCAGAAGATCATGAGGCCGGCGAAGCTCTGAATTCTATATTTGGAGCTGTTGAGCATGATTCGATCAAGCCGATTGTACCGATTCAGGATGGAAAAATGACGGAGATCAAGGAATTTGCCAAGAACAATCCTGAGATAGCGGCACAGATGATCCGTTCCTGGCTCCGCAATGAAGAATAGAAGGTGAAGCAATGATAGGTATGTCCGATTCTTTGACATCTAAGCAAAAAGCAGCGCAGGTTATAATTGCTTTGGGGGCTGATATTGCGTCAAGTATTTACAAGCATCTTCAGGAAGAAGAAATTGAAAAGCTGACCTATGAGATAACCAGGCAGGAAAGTGTAAGACCAGAATTTTCCGATCAAGCTATGGATGAGTTTTATGGGCTGTGCGTGGCGCAGAAGGTCTACCTGGAGGGCGGTCTTGCCTATGCTAGAAACGTTCTGGAGAAGGCCTTTGGCATTCAGCAGGGCACTGTGCTCCTGGAGCGAGTAACAAAAACACTGCGGACAAAAGCCTTTGAATTTATTCGGAAAGCTGATTATAAAAATTTAATGAATATGATTGTCAACGAGCATCCACAGACGATTGCACTGATTTTGTCCTATGCGAGAGCAGACCAGGCATCCTCCATTATCGCCGAGCTGCCCAAGAGTATCCGTGTAGACGTTGTTGAACGGATTGCAAGGATGGATCGAACCTCTCCAGAGGTAATCAAGCAGGTAGAGGCAATACTGGAACGAAAATTCGAGTCTGTCATATCGGTGGATTTACTGGAGGTTGGCGGCATCAATTACATCGCGGAGATCATGAACAATATCGACCGCGGAACAGAAAAATTCATCTTCGACGAGCTCAGCAGAAACGATCCCAAACTTTCAGAAGAGATCAGAAAGCGGATGTTCGTATTCGAAGACATCATTATACTGGATCCCCTTGCAATTCAAAGGTTCCTCAGAGAGGTGGATACAAAGGAAATGTCTGTTGCGCTTAAAGGCGCAAACAAGGATGTTGCAAATGTGATCTTCGATAACATGTCACAGCGTATGGGAGAAACCGTCCGTAGTGAAATGGATTATCTCCATAACGTAAGAGTCAGAGATGTAGAAGAAGCACAGCA
>JAQSXD010000186.1 GCA_029266295.1 Bacillota bacterium
CGCTTAAATCTTTTCAGCGCGCTTTCTAAACTTTCGTTTTCTCTTACAACTACTTGTGCCATTTATCCATTCCCCTCCCTCCGTATTCTGAAGTCTCTTTTACTGTTCCCATATTTGAATGAACAGTTCAATACGATTTTCCCTGCGACGTTTCCGCCACTAGACTGCAATACAGCCTTTCATGAAAAACGGAAAATGTATTCGATGCTTATCAAACGGAATTACCTATAACAAAAGTATTATACATTTTATTTATCTATAAGGCAAGTTTTTTTTCATCAACCTGGCGGCCAAGTCATCTTTCTTTTTCCAAGTAGGTGGAAATGAAGATGTTTCACCGTCTGAAGCCCGTCTTCACCGCAGTTATTTACCAAGCGGTAACCCTTTTCCAGATTCAACTCTTTCGCAATTTCCTTGACCTTCAGCATCAGATGTGCAATCAGTTCACCGTCTTCATCTGCCAGATCATCCATCGAAGCGATATGTTTTTTGGGGATGATCAGAACATGTACTGGGGCCTGAGGTTCCAAATCATGAAACGCAATGATCTCGTCATCTTCATAAGCGGTTTTTGATGGGATGTCCTTATCTGCTATTTTGCAGAAAATGCAATCAGCCATTTTCTCACTCCTGTTCCGATTCAAGTTTATTCATATAGTTAATCGCGCAGCTTCTGCTCTGCACGCAGATTTTTTCTCCCTGCGTACTGCTGAGATGGCGATCGCCTGCAGCTGCTACTACCATTGTTGACATTATCATGATGATTATAACAAAGGGTATGAAGTATTTTTCCATAATTCATTCCTCCTGTTTGACTGCGGCTATAACCAACAGTCCGACATTTCAAAATGCCTTCCGTTCAAAATCTACAATTTTTTCGGCAATGCTATTAGTATAGCATATCTTTGAAGAGAAGCATAGCATCATTTGGAAATTTGCGAATTTTGCAAATTCGGACAGATGGAAAGCGCTTTTGGGCCGCAGGCCGAAACACAGCTGCCGCAGCGAATGCATTCCGTGCTATCAGGATTTGCTTCCACATTGACATTCATTTTACACGACCTTGTACATGCATGGCAATGTACACATCTGGATCGGTCAATTCTCAAACGATAGAAAGATACCTTATTAAACAAGCCGTAAATAGCGCCCAGCGGGCAAATATACTTGCAAAAAGGTCTGTAAATCATGATCGAAAGAAGGATTAATAGCAGCAATATTCCATTTTTCCATAAGAACAACAGCCCCGCAGCCTGCCTTATTCCATCATTCCTAAAAACGAGAGGCCAGCCGGCCATCAAAGTTCCCGAAGGACAGATCCATTTGCAAAACCAAGGTTCCCCCTGCCCCACAATATCAACAACAAACATCGGCAATAGAATGACAAAGATCAGCAGAATCCCGTATTTGAGGAAACGCAATGCCTTGTCACCCGGTACTTTTTTTATTTTTTTCACAAAAGGGAAACGATGCAAAAGGTCTTGTGTTAATCCAAACGGGCAGAGCCAGCCACATACTATCCTGCCCATCAGCGAGCCGACCAACAAAAAAAAACCGGTCAGATAAAACGAAAAGCTGAAATTTCGGGAAGCAAGCACAGCCTGCAGGGATCCGATGGGGCAGGAACCTAAGGCCCCAGGACACGAATAGCAATTCAGTCCCGGAAGGCACAGCGATTTTGAGGGTCCGGTGTAGATTCTTCCCTCCGCAAAGCCTTTCCAGTATCCATTCGTTGCTGCTGTAAATACAATCTGTACCCAAAGCCGGAGGCGTTCTCTTCCTGCTGAGATCAACCCAGAGCTCCTTTTTGTGACTTTAGCCAATTCCGATACACTCCAGACATATATTGATGGCTTTCCTTAGCACCACAGCCATTTCACCGCGATAGATTCCAGCAATCATAAAGATTGCCCCCACCGCCGCAAGCAGCGGAGGAAACCATCTCCCGAATCTATGTTTCATTTCAGTCCCCCCATCGCTCGGAGAAGCGCTTTACAGTTTTTGCATTGGTTCCTACTTTTGATTTGCGAGCGTTTCATCAATCAGTGATTTCCATTCATCCTTGCTTTTTGATCCAATGTAAAACTCACTCACAATATTGCCGTCACCATCTACAAAGAAGCTGGCGGGAATTGCATCAAACTGACTCAGCACCGGCTCAATCATTTCCGTAGAAACCAGCAAATGCGGATATCCTGCACCTGTTGTGTTCGCAATCTCTTGCGCCAATGTTCTCTGGTCTTCAATCACCTGCATATCGTTGTCCTGAACATCTACAACGATACCGACAATGTTAACACCCGTTGGCTCGTATTCCTTTTGGAGTTCCCCCAGATCGGGCATTTCGTTCAGGCATGGTTTGCAGAAGGTGCCCCATACATTGACCAGTGTAAGGTCATATCCGCTGAAGATCTCCTGAGTTTGTTCCTCTCCATAGATATCCGTTGTTTTAAAACTTGTGAGTCCTGTTGCGTCCGCCCCATCACTCCCCTGCTCCTGCGGAGGCGGGATAATCTGATCCCCCTTGTCAGTTTTGCTTCCGCATCCAAACATTAGTACAACGCTTAGTAATAAAACGAGCAAAAATATTAATCTCTTATTCACACAATACCTCCTGTTCGCTGGACGCATCCACTTCAGTTCAGGCTACATCCTTATCTCACCTTTTACCCCGTCGCGGTACAGTTCCAAAAGCTCCACGTTTACAAATGAATTGCAAAGGGTTTCATTCCCCGGGCAATATACCTTAATGTAGTTATCAGAAAGGCCTTCAAGCAATCCTGTTTTTGTATCATACTGCTCCAGGAGAACTCTTCTTACAGTACTTAAATTTCTTTTGCAGAAAGCCTCTGCCGCCTTCTCTGAAAGTCTATGCAGGGCATCACTTCGCCTTGATTTGATCTCAGGAGAAATATGACCTTTCATTTGTGCCGCTTTTGTGCCTTCACGTTTTGAATATTTAAAAACATGCACCTTTGAAAGTCCCGCTGATTCCACGATGGCGCAGCTATCCTCGAAGTCCCTTTCCGTCTCACCGGGAAACCCTACAATAATATCAGTGGTTACACCGAACCCGGGATCGTGCTCCCTGAGTCGCTTCACAAGCTTTAGATATTGCTCCGCCGTATAGCTTCGATTCATCTCCTGCAAAATCGTGTTGCTTCCGCTTTGGAGTGACAGATGAAGATGGGGACAAAGCTTTTCATACTGCAGCAGACTGCAAGCGTAATCCGCATCAATCACATTGGGTTCCAAAGAACCGATCCGAATTCGAAAATCTCCGTCAAGTCCATTGATTTCTCTTATCAGGATCTCGATCCCGTAAATTTCTTCTTTCTCCTTAGCATTATCACCGATTTCCGATTCTTTTTCTGTAACCAAATCACTGAACTCTTTTTCCATACCATAAAGTGCGGTGTTGATGCCTGTGAGCACAAGTTCTTTGAATCCCTGCGCAATCAAGCTCTTGGCTTCCGCAACCACATGATCGGCAGCTCTGCTTCTCACGGAACCTCTGGCGTATGGAATAATGCAATACGAGCAGAACCGGTTGCATCCCTCCTGAACCTTAATAAAGGCTCTGGTTCGGGAGTCCATGGAAGTTATGATTCCCGTGTCCTCATATTCGGTTAGCTCATCCCATTCCCGGATATGGCTTTCCACACCATTTTCTCTCACGTATGCTTCGATATATTCCGGAAGTTTATTTTTTTCATTTGTTCCTGCTACGATATTCACACCTGTGATGTTTTTGGCTTCTTCTGGGCTCACCTGCGCATAACAGCCGATTACCGCTGTTATACTGTCTGGATTGATCTTTTTAGCCCTTCGAATGTACTGTCTTGACTTTCGGTCCGACAAGCCGGTTACCGTGCAGGTATTGATGACATAGACATCGGCGAAATCATCTTCGGCGACGATCTCATACCCTCTATTTTGAAATTTTTCCTTCAACGCCTGCGTTTCGTATTGATTTACTTTACAGCCCAGCGTGTGAAACGCAATTTTCATTTTTTGTTCCCTTCATCCGTTCTTTTTTAACTCTTCCATCAAAACTTTAAATTTTGGAAGCGCTGTTTCTATGGTCTTTGGTGATACACAATATACAAGTCTTACGTAACCGGGGCAGCCAAAGGAAGTACCCGGAACGATGAGAAGCTGATGTTCCTTCGCCATATTCACAAACTCGAATTCACTTTCCAGCGGCGATTTCACCCAAAGATAAAATGCTCCATCGGGATAAATACACTCAAGTCCTGCTTCAGTCAGACCGTTATAAAGCATCTGACGATTATTATCATAAAAATTGATATCTGCTTTTTCATCCAGACATTTTGCGACTGCTCTCTGAATCAGAGACGGTGCGCTTACATAACCAAGGATTCTGGTTGCAACATTTGCCGCTCCGATGATATCCTCCGAATCTGCTGCTTCATCGGGAATCACAAGATATCCGATTCGTTCTCCAGGCAGTGACAGCGATTTACTGAAGGAATATCCTACAATCGTGTTATCATAATATTTGGTGATATAGGGAACTTCCACATCTCCGTAGACCAGTTCTCGGTATGGTTCATCTGAGATGATATAAATATCATTTCCCAGTTCTTTTTGTTTCTTTCTTAATATTTCCGAAAGTCCAATGATTGTCTCCACAGGATAGACAACACCGGTAGGATTATTGGGATTATTAATAATAACCGCCTTTGTTTTTGACGTAATACGTGCTTCAAATTCGTCCAGATTTAGTTGGAAATCCGGTATTGATGCCGGGACAACGACAAGCTGGGCATCAAAGTTGGACGCATAATTTCTGTACTCTCCAAAGAACGGAGCAAACGTAATGATTTCGTCGCCCGGATTGATCAGGGTTTTCAGGATGACATTGAGTCCCCCTGCCGCGCCGACAGACATGACGATATTTTTTTCTGCAAAGGAGGTTCCGAATCGTTTGTTGATAGACTCTGCAACCTGTGCTCGAACATCTTCGTATCCGGAATTATTCATATAACCGTGAACCAACGTGGGTTCATCCTTATCCAGAACATCGATAATTGCTTTCTTTACTGATTCCGGAGGCGGAAGATTGGGATTACCAAGGCTGAAATCACATACATTTTCTTCACCATATATGGCCGCCAGTCGTTTCCCTTCTTCAAACATTGCTCGGATGGCAGAGCTGCCAACCAAAAGGGTTTTCATTTTATCTGATATCATTTTATCCCTCCTAATAAAAAAAGTGGAAATGACGGAATCCAAAACGTAATTGAAGATTCCGATTTCCGGCTGACGCCGACCGGTCAGCATACTTATCCTTTATTGTAGCAGTTTCTTTTTTTTCTGTAAATCCAATTCCGCAGATTCTCACATAAATCAATTTCTCAGGGAATTTTTTGAATTGTTAAAATATTCATCCCGTGCTAGAATCTATTTTAAGAAGCACTGAGTGACAGGTCTAGCGCCTGAATAAAACCGTGTTTCTTTAGGTAACGACTTATTTGAAAAGGGAGGTTATGAAATGAAAAGAAGAATAGCAATCTCTGTTTTACTAGTTTCCGTACTGATCATCAGCAGTTTTGGGTTTGCCTTCGGTGCGAACTCCTATACGGTTCAGCAAGGAGATGTTCTCTGGAAAATTGCAGAGAAATACGAGCTGTCCTATCAGGAGCTTGCAAAATTCAATGAATTGAAGGATCCCAATCGTATTTACTCAGGTCAGGTACTTCAAATCCCCAGCATACCCAAAGAAATTGCTCCGTCACCCATAGCAGAAGATACTTCTAGTCCTCCTGCTCCTGCTGTCAACACGGACAAGGCTGCGGACAGTATCTTAAAAAACGGGGTCATCTATACCATTGACTCCGCTGATTCCGTTGCAGAAGCTATTGCGATTAAAGACGGTAAAATCGCTTATATTGGAAGCAACGCCGGCACAGCAGCTTACCAGGGCAGCAGTACGAAGGTAATCGATTTAAAAGGAAAAACCGTGCTGCCGGGTTTTATCGATGCTCATGTCCATGCACCGGGAACAAAGCTGACAGAACTTTTCGATATCTATCTTTATGAATCCATAACGAAAGAGCAGACTCTGGCTGACATCAAAGCGTTTATTGATGCCAATCCTGATCTTCAGGAATACTGGGGAACCGGATATACTGTGGGAATGGCCGGTGACGCCAAGGGACCAAAGAAAGAATGGCTGGACGAAATCTGTGCAGACAAACCCATCCTCCTGACCTCCAATGACGGACATAATATGTGGCTGAATTCCAAGGCGCTGGAAATGAACGCAATCACAAAGAATACACCAAATCCAGCTGGTGGCCTAATTCAGAAGGACCCCGTCACAGGCGAGCTGTGGGGCTCTATTACCGACGCAAGTTCTCTGATCACCATGTCTCAAACCTATACAAAGGAGCAGGAAAAAGAAGCCCTTGCTGCTTTTGTTGAAACTATGAATGAGTGGGGATACACCAGCATCATGTCCATTGCCCCTACAATGGTGGATCTGGAACGGTATCAGGAATTAGAAAAGAGCGGGGATTTGACGTTCCGGGTCAATCTGGCGGGTCAAATATCACCTTCCGAGCCGTTCGAACCGCAACTAAAGTCCTTGATTGATCTGCGCAGCCGCCTTGATTCCGATTTAATCGATGTAACGACTGCGAAAGTTTTTGCTGATGGCGTCGTTGAGGGTATGACTGCATATCTGCTGAAGCCTTATGATCCCGCTGCCGGCCTTGCCCCGGATTATCGCTCAGAATTTTATTGGGATCCCGATCAGCTTGACCAATACTTCGATAAAATTATGAAAGCAGGCTTCCAGATCCATGTTCACTCTATTGGCGATGCTTCCACAAGGCTGGTTCTTGATTCTATGGAATATGCTCAGAACGCCAATCCTTCCATCGATAATAGAAACGTGATTACTCATCTTCAGGTTGTAGACGATGCGGAAAAAGTCAGGATGGGCAAACTGGAGGTCATCGCGGCGTTGCAGCCTTATTGGCATCTAAAGGAACCGGAATGGTGGGAAGTTGTAGATAAGATCGCGCTGGGCGAGGAGCGGGCTTACCGTGAGTATCCAGTAAAATCCCTCCTTGACAACGGCGTGCTGCTTACTGCTTCCGGTGACCATCCCGTATCTCCGATCAACAATCCCTTCTGGGCCATCGAAGCGGATGTTACGAGGAATCTAAACAACGCAGAATACTATGGTGTTGATGATATCACAAGCAAGGATGATCCTACCTGGCTGCTAAATCCCGCAGAGCGTGTAACCGTTAAAGACATGGTAAAAGCTTATACAATTAA
>JAQSXD010000187.1 GCA_029266295.1 Bacillota bacterium
CATTTAATGCCGCGAATGGATTCAATCTCTCCTTTTGTCACCGGCTGTTTATAGGCAATGATGGCGAGCACCTCCAGTGCAGATTGGGAAAGCTTTTTTTCCTTAACCGGTGTACAGAGCCGTTCAATATACTCACTGTTCACAGGATTGGTGCAAAGCTGAAAGCTCTTATCGATTTCACGAATCTGAATTCCCCTGCCATCCTTTTCATATTCCTTCTGCAACTCCTTAAAGTAGTCATAGGCATCCTTCCAATTCATATTGAAGATTTCAGCAGCTACTTTCACGTCAAGAGGTTCGCCCCAGACAAAGAGCATGGATTCAAATGCAGATTTTATGGTCTTTTTACTTGTCATGAAACAATTTCTCCTTCCTCCTGCAGTTCACTGCTGCCGTCCTGATCGCTGTCAGCTATGCTGACCAGGATCTCGCCAAAAGTTACATTCTGCCGTACAGAAATGCTCTTCTGCCGGATCATCTCCAGCATGGAAACGAAGGTCAGAACAAGATCATATCGACTCGCTCCAGGCGTCAGCAGTTCTTTAAAGCTGAGTCTTCTCTGTTCTTTGGAACGGAACAGATTTATTATAAATTCAATCTTTGATTCAATGGTGATTTTCTGTCGTTCTACCCTGGTATAATTCTTCCTGATTTCCTCTAGTTTCTTCTTTTTGAGAAGGAACATCTTAAATGCCTTCATAAACTGGCCTATGTCCAGATTCAGCAGTTCATCCGGTTCCTTCGTATATGGCGAAAGATCTTCTTTCGGTTTTTCAAAAATTCGTTGGCTCTCCTCTTCCGACTGCTCCAGCAGTTCAGCCGCTGCCTTGAACCGTTTATACTCTAATATCTTTTGAACAAGTTCTATTCGCGGATCTTCTTCAACCACTCCGTCACCGTCGGGTTTCATTCTGGGCAGAAGCAGTTTCGATTTAATCTCAATCAGTGCAGCTGCAAGAACCATAAACTCCGTTGCGAGATTAACATCCAGCGACTTTATGTCTTCAATATATTTGACATATTGATCCGTTATCTCGGAAATTTGGATATCGTAGATGCTCATCCTTGCGTTTTCGATGAGATACACCAGCAAATCAAAGGGGCCCTCAAAGATATCCAGTTTTATCTTATATGACATAAGTCACTCCTTGTCCAAAAGATGATTGCAGGCCTTTATTTTAGCACAATCCCTCGCTTCATTCAATACCTGCGCAAAATCAGCGCCGCTGCTGAAGCACTGGCACAAGTGCTGTTGCCAGCAGCACCAATCGTTTATGGAAGATCTACCTGCTCTCCCGCAATTGAGAGGCTTTGGATTTCTTCAAGAACAAGGGGTTCTGCAAATTTATACTTGCACTCAAACTTACCGGTTTCACCATCTCCGGAGCAGCTGTAGCCTTCTGATTCCAGAAGCGTTCCATCCTCCAATTGAACATGAATGCTTTCTGTCCTCTCACCCTTTCCATAAATTGATACGCCAAAAGGAGACAAAACAGCCTTGCTTACTGAGAGAGTACCTGTTTCTATGCTGCATGGAATGGTCTTTGTACTTACGCCCTTAACCTCGAAGGTCACGTTCCATTCACCGAGATGCAACGTCTTATTATTGGTATAGAAACCGCTGAGGTACAGTCCATCCAAATCCCGAACATCTGCCACCTGAAGGATAAACTCCTCAGATCCATCCGGCAATGGAGAATTCAAGATAGCCGTATCCCACTCGCTGCCTTCGGAATCCGTGAGACAAGGATAGCCATAGTTCAGGTCTTCCAAACTTTCATCATAGCGAACCCGAATGTGGAGCCAGCCGTCCTGATAGCCCATATTGGTCACAGTGACCCAGTCAACGCCGGGAAATTTGATCTCTAAGCGATCACCCTGAAGCAGATCAGCACGATCTTCTTTCTCAAAGGACTCCTGCAAATCCGCTCCCTCTTGGGTCTGTGCATTCCAGAAGGAATCTTCCAGCAGGGCATGATATTCCCGAAAAGAAGGCTCACCTAGATCGGCTGTCTGTTTCGCCAGTAGTTCCCCTACGTTCATCTGCGTTACGTACAATTTTTCGGGGCCTTCTTCAAGAAGCGACCTGATGGCATACGTAAGTTTCTGCCCTTTCAGTCCGCTTCCGTTATCGCCCATTATAAAGAAGGATGCGGTCTTCGTTTTCTCATCGTATCCATCCCGAAGATTTCCGATTGTCGTTGGACCTGAGAGGAAATAGTCATAGACTAAGGTATCCTCCGAAATCCGATCTTTCTCTAGATCTCTAAGCGTATAGAAAATCATCACCGAATCATCATCTGCCGCTGCACTGGTAACCTTTAACTCAATTCCGTCATAGACAGAGGTCTCGTTGACCGCCTGAAAGAAATTGATAAATTTCCAAGGAAGTTCTGCGGCAATGCATAACGCAGAAAGAGCGAAGATTAGCAGCAGAACCGCAACGAGTACGCGCATGGAGCGTTTGCGTCCACCAATATGAAGAAATGGACTTCGTCCTCTTACCGGCTCCGTCTCGCAGAATGCTCCCCCGCGTTCCATACGCTCAAGCACTTGTATTCGTTCCATAATTTTGATCCGGATCTGATCATCCAGCTGAAGCCTGCTAAGACTTTGATCAATCGCATTTTTCATCGTTCTGCCACCCTCCCAATTCTTTCTTCAGAGCTTGTTTTGCTCTTCTCAATCTTGTGGAAACAGTTGATTCAAGTACATCAAGAACTCCTGCTGTTTCTTTGGTAGAAAGCTCCTGGTAGTAATAGAGCAACACCACCTCACGGTATTTCACAGGAAGTTTCATGACCGCTTTGATCAGATCCTTATACTTTTGATTTGTTTCGGCTTCCTCACTCACCTCATCCCCAATATCCCATAGGGGTTCTGTTCCAACGAGCTGCGCAGGTTCAACACAGCTGACATGCCGAAACCACATACTTCTCCGGTAATCCTTGCATCGATTGATCGCAATCCTGGTGAGCCAGGTTTTGACAGACGACTGGTTCCTGAAGTCCCCATATTTTGAATAAGCATTTACCATGGTTTCCTGCACCGCATCTTCAGCCATTTGAACATCCTTTAAATAAAGAAAACACATGCGCAGCAAACTGGTTCCATAGTCGTTCAGCCAGCGTTCCAAATCGGCCTTTTTATCCTCTTCCGCTGCCAAATATTCTTCCATCCTACACCTCCTGTACTTCAATTTGACGCAGGAAGTGCCCGAAAACTTTCATTATTTTTTTTCCGGGTTCTCCACTTCATGATAGTGATAATAAAGCAGACCTACGATTACGATCCCGCCCCCGATCCACTGCCATAAAGACGGGATCTCTGAGAAAAAGAGTGCTGCAAACGCCGCCGCAAAGATGGATTCTCCGGTCTCAATGGTCGAGATATAGAGCGGTGATACGTGTCCCAGGCACCAGTTGAATACCGCATGCGCGCCGATCTGGCATACCATTGCAAAAATAAACAAGATTAGGTAATCCTTGACCTCGTACCCTGTGAAGGGAGTTCCCGTTGCCGCCATCCCGATTCCAAAGGCAAGCCAGCAGGAAAAGAACACGATAAAAATATAAACTGCTGCATTGATATCTTTTCGCATTGTTCGGCCTACAAGAAAGTACAATGAATAAAATAAAGCCCCTAAAAAGGCCATAACATCACCAAAGATCGCTTTTCCTGCAAAGCTGTAATCTCCACCAGCGATAACCGCAGCACCGATGAGGGCAAGGGCCACTCCGATTACGGCTTTCCCATTGGTCTTCTCCCGAAAAACAAGAACGGTGAAGAGCAGGATAATTATGGGACTGAGATTGCATAAAACCACTGCACTTGCCACTGTTGTATGAGAGATTGCGGTAAACCAGGTGAAGTAGTGCCCTGCCAGAAACAGTCCTCCCAGAATGCAGCCTGCCAGCTGTCTACCCTTCACTGCAAGAAGCTCTTTCCGATAATGCATCAATACTGCTGCTGCGAAGAATGGAACAGAGAACGTCAGCCGATAAAATCCGATGGCAACAGGCGGCACATCCACCAGCCGAACAAAGATAGCGGAAAAGGACGCAGCCACGGCACCCATTACCGCAATTTTTTTTGCATTGTTTTTTAGTACATCCATAAGTCACACACTTTCAAATTCATTAAATTTAACCACATTACAATAGCACGTTTCACTGCTTTTGTCATCCCTTTAACCACGATAAAAGGCGCTGGATTTATAGACCAATCATACATAATCAATGGTCATATTCAAATCGTAAGCGCCTGTAAGGAACATACTTTGTCAGGTTACTTTGTTTATTCCTGCTCAAACAGCTTCCTGATGCTGTCTTCGTAAGGCGGGTAAAGGATCCCCTTCTCTGTAATAACCGCTGTAATGTATTTCGCATCTGTTACGTCAAAAGCGGGGTTATAGGTTTTGATCCCTTCCGGAGCCATGGGTTTTTCATACCAAAGTGTGCTGATCTCTTCACCGTCTCGAAGCTCGATATGAATCTCAGCGCCGGACTTTGTATTTCGATCGATGGTAGAGGTTGGAACAAACATATAAAACGGAATGCCGTACTCGTGCGCAAGGATGGCAACGCCTGATGTGCCGATCTTATTTGCGCCGTCCCCATTGGCTGCCATTCGGTCGCAGCCAACGACAACCGCATCCACCCAGCCGTTTTTCATCACAATAGACGCCATATTATCGCAGATCAGTGTTGTGTCGATCCCCGCCTCATTCAGCTCCCACGCGGTAAGACGCGCACCCTGCAGCAGAGGACGTGTCTCATCTGCAAATACTTTAAATTCGTAGCCTTTATCATGACCGAGGTACAAAGGAGCAAGGCATGTCCCGTATTTTGCTGTCGCGATGGTACCTGCATTGCAGTGGGTAAGGATTCCCATTGCCGGTTTCAGCAGCGAAAGGCCGTATTCTCCCATCGCCTTACACGCTTCTTCATCTTCCTGACGAATCAATTCCGCTTCTTTCAGCAATGCATCTTTAATATCCGCAACAGATAGATTCTTCGCTTTGATCAGGCTGGCTTCCATTTTGTCCAGCGCCCAGAACAAATTTACGGCGGTAGGTCTGGACGATGCAAGATACTGTTTAATTTCCATGAACTGCTGGCGGAATGATTCATAGCTGTCTGCTTCAAGATCCTTAACAGAATGATACAGACCATAACCCGCTGCCACTCCGATTGCCGGAGCACCGCGAACCTTCAGTTTGTAGATGGCATCCCAGATATCTTCCTTTGTCTTCAATTCAAGATATTCCTTGGCAGTCGGCAGCTGTGTCTGATCCAGGATCAGCATTATTCCATTTTCATATTTTACTGGTACGATATCAATCATCCCAAAAACCTCCTAAGTCCCTGTATTTCAAATCAATGTTTTGTTATAATCATTATATTCTATCATTTTACAACGATTATACCACAGGCGCAAGCAGCATCGTCACCTTGCTGCGCACCCGAATTCATCGAAAGAACAGGAGGAAGCTATGAAAATTGTTATCTTGGATGGTTATACCGTCAATCCGGGGGATTTGAGCTGGGATCAGCTGAAAGAATTCGGGGAGCTGACTGTGTATGACCGAACCCCGCCCGAACTTGTGGTACCCCGTATTGGTGATGCCGACGTTGTTATGACCAATAAATGCCTCCTGACGAAAGAAGTCCTGTCTGCCTGTCCCAACGTAAAATGGATCGGAATTCTTGCGACGGGCTTCAATAATGTTGATTTAGGTTACACCAAAGAGCATGGAATCCCCGTTACAAACATCCCGGCATATTCCACCAATTCCGTTGTACAGCTGACCTTCTCTCTGCTGTTTGAAATCTGCAATCAGGTGAGAATTCACAGCGACGCCGTACACTCCGGTGCGTGGCAGTCCTCGGAGGATTTCTGCTTCACAAGGACACCTCAGATGGAACTCTGGGGCAAAACCTTTGGAATCATAGGGTTCGGAAGCATCGGAATAAGTGTCGCCAAGGTGGCGGAAGCGCTGGGAATGAAGGTTCTTATTACGAGTAATCATCCCGACCCTTCCTTTGAAAGCGAAAGAATTACCTTTACAACCCAGCAAGATTTGTTTGCTCAGGCGGATGTCGTTAGTCTCCATTGCCCGCTAACCGAGCAAAAAAGAGGGTTTATCAACAGCCGTTCCATCGGAGAGATGAAGGATGGCGTTATCCTGCTGAATACCGCCAGAGGGCCGCTGATCAACGAGGTCGACCTTGCGGAGGCCCTGAAATCAGGAAAAGTAGCTGCAGCAGGCCTGGATGTTCTGTCTGCGGAACCGCCCAAAGACGGTAATCCCCTATTTGGCATCCCAAACTGTATCATAACACCGCATATTGCATGGAACACAAAAGAAGCCCGCTCTCGGCTCATCGATACAGCGGTATCGAATTTGGCTGCATTTATTGAGGGCAAGAAGCAGAATTGTGTAAACCTGTAAAATCGAGCTGCAATTGACCGGAATGAAACGGCATGAATAGTATATAGCATTACAGAAATTGATATGTCAGGAGACATCAAATGAGTGAGCTATCTATTATCATGTACCATTATGTCCGAGACCTTGCACGCAGCAGGTTCCCAGACATCAAAGGGCTGGATCTGAATCTCTTCAAAGTCCAGATTCAGTTTCTAAAAGCACATTTTGCGCCGGTGACGATGGAAGATGTCGTACGCGCATTTCATGATAAAACACCCCTTCCCCAAAGAGCTCTGCTTCTCACCTTTGATGACGGGTATTCCGATCATTTTACAAACGTCTTCCCGTTTCTCAGGGAAGAAAAGCTTCAGGGCTCTTTTTTCATTCCGGGCAAAACATTCATGGAGCAAAAGCTCCTCGATGTGAATAAGATACACTTCACCTTGGCCTCGGCTGACATCGCCACACTGACCGCTGAGCTGCTTCAGCGAATCGATGAATTTCGTCAGGAAGGAGTCCTTCTTCCCACTGCAAAGGAGTTATTTGATACCTATGCTCATGCAAACCGATTTGATCAGAAGGAAACGATCTTTTTCAAGCGAATGCTCCAAACCGTTCTTCCGAAGGAAATTCGAAACCAGCTTTCCAGCGAACTTTTCGAGAAATATGTAGGGGTTGCTGAAGAGACATTTGCAAGAGAGCTATATCTCAACCAAAAACAGATTTCCGAAATGAAGGATTCGGGCATGCATATCGGTCTGCATGGTTACGATCATGACTGGCTTGGGAATCTTACACGTCCC
>JAQSXD010000188.1 GCA_029266295.1 Bacillota bacterium
TCAAGAGTTACTGCTGATTCATCTACTCCTAACTGCTCTACGATAATTTCTCTTATTTTTTCAAATGTCATGTTTTACCTCCATGTTTTAAGCAATATAACTGTTCTAGCTAGCAATTCAATCTAGCTATCGGCCGACAAGGCACAAACACGCTTGAAAACCGATATATCAATGCTCAAACCTATTATAAGTTACTATATTGAATACTGCAATAACTTTTTCTATTTTTTTTCATTCTACTCCTGCAGTGAAATCCAAGCCTCATAAGTCTTTGCCAATAATTCCCGCAAACCGTTCAATTCGCTTTGATAAGAGGCAATTTTTTCGTGGTCGGAGTAGATTTCTTCGCTGCACATTTCATGCTGAATCCATTCGATTTTTTCTTCTGTCTCCGCGATGGATTCTTCCAGACGCTTCTGTTCCTTTTCCAGTCTCCTGAGCCTGGTCTGCTCTTCTTTGTCTCGCCGGCGAGCCTCCATAGAGGACAGGCCGTTCCCGTCGTCCCCGCCGACTAGGTCTGGCGACGCATCAGAACTCTGTCCGCCGTTGCCGCCTCTTGCCGCAGCTCCGCTTCGCGACTCCACACCGGTCTTCTGGTTCAATTCCCCAAGATAACTTCTCCCTGAGCTGATCGACTGTTTCTTTTCCATATAATAGTCATATCCGCCCAGAAAGTTTTCAATGCCATCGCCGTTTAATTCAAGAATGCGGGTAGGCACCTTATTCAGAAAATATCGGTCATGAGAAACCACGATAAGGGTGCCGGGAAAATCAGAAAGAGAGTCCTCAAACACCTCTTTCGATGCAATATCAAGATGGTTGGTCGGCTCGTCCATTACAAGAACATTAGAGCCTGACAGCATTAATTTCAGCAGAGCAAGGCGCGCCTTCTCACCGCCGCTCAAAGAGGACACTTGCTGAAATACCGTATCGTTCTTAAAGAGGAAACGGCCTAGCAAACTGCGTACTTCCGTATCGCTGTAAAGACGATAAGCGGAATGGACTTCCTCCAATACCGTATTTCCTGATCCCAAAAGGTTCTGCTCCTGATCATAATATCCAAAGAATACATTATGACCAAGCTTAATATGTCCCTGATCCGGATCTGTTTCTCCCATAATGATTTTTAAAAGTGTTGTCTTCCCAATACCGTTTGGCCCTACAAGGCACACTCGTTCCCCTCTCTTTATGTCTAATTCGACATTCTGAAAGAGCTGGCGCTTCTCCTCGCCCCGTCCGAAGCTCTTTGAAAGCTCCTTTACGACTACGACATCGTTGCCGCTTTGATATGCCTGTTTAAACCGTATTTTCATTTTGCCCGGCTGTGCGGAAGGCCGCTCAAGCCGTTCTATCTGGTCCAGTCTCTTTTCTCTGGACTGGGCACGCTTGGCCAGCTTTTCGGTTCCATGCTGCTTAAAGCGACGAATGATTTCTTCCTGTCTTTGAATTTCCTTTTGCTGGTGCTCATATTTCCGGAGCTCATCCGCTTCCTTTAGCCGCTTCTTTTCGGCATAAGCAGTATAATTTCCTTCATATGTAACAAGTTTATGGTTCTCAACTTCGAAGACTCGATTTACCGTCTGATCAAGAAAGTATCTGTCGTGGGAGATCACCACAATGGTTCCGGAATAGGCTCTTAGGTACTGCTCCAGCCACTTCAGGGTTCCGATATCCAGATGATTGGTCGGTTCGTCAAGCAGCAGCAGATCCGGCTTTTTTAAAAGCAGGGATGCCAGCGCCAGCCTGGTTCGTTCGCCTCCGCTCAGTGTGGAGATCTTCTTCTGGAAAAACTCTTCCGGAAAGGCCATACTGTTTAAAATTCCATTGATTTCGCTTTTGAAACCGTACCCATTTCTACGTTTGAATTCTTCCGTCAAATCATCATACTGGTGCAGGAGCTTTGACACCTCTCTGCCCTGAGATGATTCTTCAGAGATGCGGTGAGACAGGAGCTCTAACTCGTGCTCCATTGCAATGACTTCTTCGAAAATGCTGAGCATTTCTCCGTAAACTGTCTTTTCCGATTCAAAGTTATCACTCTGTCTCAAATAGCCGATTTTTGTATTGGCAGACACAAAAAAATCCCCTGAATCCAAGGCAAGTCGGCCGGAAAGGATGTTCAGCAGGGTGGTTTTTCCCGCTCCGTTGAGCCCCACAATACCGATTCGGTCTCCTTCGTTGATGTGAAAGGAAACACTGGTCAAAATGGGCGCGATCCCGTATGTTTTTGTAATGTTGTTTGCCGATAATATGATCATGATATATCCTTATTATTACAGGGCCAGATTGGGGTAGGCATCGAGGTAAAAGTCATCCACGATACCGGCCTGATATTTATAGTATGCAGCGCAGGCGATCATCGCTGCGTTGTCTGTACACAGAATGGGTGACGGATGGTAAAGGCCAATGCCTTTTTTATCACAGGCTTCTTTCAGCATGCCACGCAGCAGGCTGTTTGCTGCAACACCGCCGGCCATAACGATCTTGTCCTTTTTCAGATTCACTGCAGCCATGATTGTCTTGTTCACAATGACCTCCATGACAGCCAGCTGAAAACTGGCAGCGGTATCCTCCACGCTGATTGTCTCGCCCTTTAGTTTTTGGGTATTCAGGTAATTCAAAACCCCAGTCTTGATCCCGCTGAAGCTGAAATCAAGGCTGTCCTTCTCAAGATAGACGCGTTTGAATTCGACTGCATGAGGATTTCCCTTTTTTGCAGCCTCGTCGATGAGCGGACCGCCGGGATAACCCAAGCCAAGGACTCTCGCAACCTTGTCGAAAGCCTCTCCTGCTGCATCGTCCCTGGTACGGCCGAGTATGCGGTACTGGTTGTACCCTTCTACATCAACAATGTTGGTATGCCCCCCGGAAACCACAAGGGCAAGGAAGGGAGGTTTCAGATCTTTATGTTCCAAATAATTGGCACTGATATGTCCCTGGATATGGTGAACCCCCACAAGAGGCTTCTTTCGTGCATACGCCATCGCTTTCGCGGTGGCAAGTCCGATGAGCAACGCACCCACAAGGCCAGGACCATGGGTAACGCCGATGAGATCCACCTCATTAAGCGTAACATCCGCTTCCTTTAAGGCACTGTCTATGACTGTATTAATGTTGTCTAAATGGTGGCGCGAGGCAATTTCAGGCACGACGCCGCCAAATACCTGATGTACTTTAATCTGGGAGGCTATGATGTTGGAGAGGGCATTTCTGCCCTCTGCCACAATGGAAGCCGAGGTCTCATCGCAGCTCGACTCAATTCCCAATGTTATGAACTGATTGTTCTTCATTTCCTACTCTTTCTATTCCATATTGGTAAACCTGCTTTGTAAGCCTGCAAGACACTTGTCGTCCGCAGTCAGATGACTGCAGTTCTCGCAGGATTGATAGTCTATCATATTAAAGGAGGTAACGTCGTTTCTCCTGGAAAAACGGTTGCAGTGTGTAGCAGCCGTCAGCATTTCATCATTAACGTCATGATAATTTTCATAGTAATTATTTCTGACTTTCATCGTATTTCTCCTTTCAAGATCCCCTAAGGTTTGTTATTAGTATCTCTATCAAGGAAAAATTTATGAGGGAATTTATTAGTTTAGCTAGAATGTAATTCTCCAGTTCGCCACATTATTATAGCATCTTCTCCATTATCCTCATAATAATTTTTTCGCATTCCAGCAGGCTGAAACCCAAACTTTTTGTAGAGTGAAATTGCCGGTTCATTGGATGCGCGCACTTCAAGAGTGTGGCTTTTGATTCCGTTGTTGATGGTGTGTTCCAGCAAGACAGAAACCAGCGCTTCTCCGATATGCCTCCTTCGCCAGTCTGGATGAACCGCTACATTGGTAATATGGCCTTCATCCACGATGCACCAAAGTCCCGCATAACCCGCGAGAATTCCATCAATCTCCGCCACGATATAAAACGCAAGATGATTCTCTCTGATCTCCTTTTCAAAGGACGCTTCGCTCCAAGGCGCGGAAAAGCAAAGGACATCCATCAGTGCCATAGGCTTTATATCTTTTTCTTCTGCTTGCCTTAAGATTAGATTCATTCCTATTTTCCTTCCAGCTTTCTCTCCGCTTCAGCCTTTCTCATATAGACCGGCTTCAGATCATAAAGGCTTTTTAGAGTTCCGCTCCTGCAGAGTTCCAGAGCCAGCCTTGCAATGGAGGATGCTTTTTGGAGTCTGACGTCATCTGCTGCAAATAAAACTCGTATATTGTTATTTGACGATGCTCGCTGCCATGCCTCGATCTGTTCTCTATATGGTATGATTCCATCCCCGAAAAAGGTGACTTCTCCAGCTTTGGGTTCTGCGGCTCCAGGAACAGTTTGAGCCGGAAGTGTTTGGCCTGCCCCGCCCGGTTCAAAAGCCTGCCCAAGCAGCTCCAGAAATCCATTCAGATCGTAAGCATCTCCCGCCACAACTTCCTTTATTTTGGAGTCTGACCACTGATATGCTCCTCCATAGACTTGATTTCTTCTAGCGTCAAAGATTGGGCAGACCACACCTTTATATTCCGGCACGTGATAAAGGAAGGATTTCAGTGTAGGAACACCGATGGTCTCTAGGCCAAGTGCCTGAGCCAGTGCCCTTGCTGAAGATACACCGATACGGATTCCTGTGAAGGACCCCGGCCCTTCTGAAACCGCAATATATGTCAAATCGTTTATTTCTAATCCACGTTTCGACAAAATTTGATCTACCATAGGCATCAAATGCTGCAGATGGTTCATTTTCTGATCCGAAGTTTCCATGGATACCTGTCCAGCTTCGTCAATCAAGGCTACGGAGGCCAGTGCTCCGGTTGTTTCAATTGCAAGTATATTCATCTTTTGTTACCCTCCTTTGACAAAGTACAGCACGCCTTCTATATTATAATTCGAGAGTCTAATTCCCCGGCGTTTATTCGAAAAACGCGATGATTGAATCAGCGTTTCTATTCAATGGAATAAATCCGTTCTTCCTCATGGCTTCCATATTCGATCCGAATGACAATACTGTCTTTGGGAATGAGATCCATGATCAGATCGGCCCACTCAACGATACATACTCCCTGTCCGAAAAAATACTCCTCATAGCCCAGCTCATACATTTCTTCCGCATCGCAAATCCGATACACATCAAAATGGTATAGCGGCAAGCGTCCGTCGTGATATTCCTGGACAATGGTAAACGTGGGGCTCGTAATCATTTCTTGAATGCCCAGCCCTTGGGCAATGGATTTTGTCAAGGTTGTTTTTCCGGTTCCAAGGTCTCCGATCAATGCAATCACAGTTCCCGGTTTCAGCTTTTCGGCCAGCGTTCTGCCATAATCCTGCGTATCTTTTTCATTTTTGATGATGATCTTTTCCATCTATTACCGTCCTTTTGATTCATTCCATTCTTATCTTACCACAAAAAGGACATATTAAAAATACTTTAATATGTCCTCAGTTTGGTATGAATCAACGTACTCCTGCATTAACGGTGCAGGAATTTTGAGATCCTTTTGTAAAGCAGGAAGGTGATCACCGAATTGATTCCCGCCTTGATGAAATTAAAAGCAAGAATAAAAGGCATCAGTGGTTTTACGGCTTCAACGGGAATGCCCATAAACAGCGGCGTCACAACCAGGTTTGCACCGAACATTACGACGACCATTGTCAGGGTTCCGAACAGTAGACCGATCAACGCTGATTTTCTGGATTTCCCTCTTTTATAAATCGTTCCCGCAACCAGAACAAAGGAGCCGGTCGCTAGGATATGCATAATAATTCCGTAAACACCACTTTGAGCACTGACGGTAAAACCCTGTATCACAGAGGCTACCACAGTGAGACCAAGACCGGCCAAAGGCCCGAACGCAAAGGCTCCCATGAAGATCGCAATATCAGCCGGGTCATACTCAAGAAACGCCACCGGCGGGAAAATGGGAAAATGTACAAAATATACGAGTACGATAGAGATTGCTGCGAGCATACCAAGCTTTGCAAGCTTTACAACCCGCTGCTGGGAACCGTGTCCTTCAACGGAATAGTTGATTTCATTGTTTTTATTCATTTCAAATTCCTCCTTTTGTATATGGGGTTTTCCCCATATCTCCTCATAAAGCGATTCGGAATCTGTCAGGTAACATAAAAAGCCTTGAAATTTCTTTCAAGGCTTAAGGCACATCATAGGAAACAATTCCAATCTGTGTTTCTTTCATCCGGACTATACCGTCGGTATCGGAATCTAACCGATTCTGCCTATTGGCTCGCGGACTTGTAGCATATCGCTCTTTACCGCCGGTGAGGAATTACGCCTCGCCCTGAAACAGATCTTACTATACTATTATATTCCCACATTATTTTGTTGTCAAACAGAAAAAGAATTTGGTTTTATATCTATTTTTTTCAATCAGGGCATCCCCCTGCTCTTCTCATGTTCCGCCGCCTTATCCTTCCCCATGATATGCCGAATATCCCGGGTCACAATCATATGGATATCAGCACCAAGAAGAAATAATGCGGCACCCATTGCGATAATCGTTATGATATTGACTTCAAGGGAAACGTTTCGCATTAGATATAAGACTGCAAACACAAGTGCGGCCACTAGTCCTAAGAGGTCTACAAGGATTCGAAGCCCGCAAAACACATACGCAAACTTTCTTTCTATGGATTTCATTTTTGCACCTCAAGCCTCCGTTTTATATTTTGCTCTTTAATAAAACGAATATATTTAATCACAAAATGCTGATCATAGGCTGCATATTCAAGACACAGGAGGAAGCCGAAGCGAAACCATCCAAAAACATTACTCCGCCTCCGCTCTTTTCTGGCCGTCGGCCAATCGGAAAATTGCATCTGCGTATATTTTAGCACATTTTACAAGATTTGTAATGGTAATATATTCATTTTTTTGGTGGGCAAGCTCTGGCTCTCCCGGGAAGTCCGCTCCGAAAGCCACGGTGTTTTTAACCGCTCTGGCATAGGTACCGCCTCCGATGACCAGCGGCTCGCAGTTTACATCTCCGGTATGTTCTTTATAGACGTCCATCAGGGTACGAATCATCGGGTCATCCTTTGGCAGATAGATGGGCGGCTGATGACTCTTCTTAACAATCCCCATATTGTACTTGTTGATTACAGGAAGAAGCGCACCATAGACCTGCTCTTCGTTCATGGTCACAGGGTACCTGATATTGATGGTCAAGCTGGCCGACTCATCATCTATTTTCACCATACCCACATTTAAAATGAG
>JAQSXD010000189.1 GCA_029266295.1 Bacillota bacterium
AAGGTGATTGAAAGTGTTAAAAACTTTCCGCGGAGGAGTTCATCCTCAGGACAGTAAGAGTTACACCAGGGACAAAGCAATCGTTGAAATGCCTGTTCCAAAGAAGGTCATAATCCCTGTGAGCCAGCATATCGGTGCACCGGGAAACCCAGTCGTCAAGGTAGGCGATGACGTAAAAAAGGGACAGCTTATCGCATATAACGATACCTTTATAACCAGTTCAGTCCATGCTTCCACCTCAGGAAAGGTGGTGGACATTGGCGTATATCCAAGCTCCTATAAGAATGAAAGCTTGGCCATCGTAATCGAAAGCGACGGCTTGGACGAGTGGGCGCCTGGCTTGCCGCTGCACAGGGACTGGGAAAGCCTTGATATCAAGGAAATCCATCAGATTGTACGAGATTCCGGAATCGTGGGGCTGGGAGGTGCCAATTTCCCCAGTCACATCAAAATTTCCTACGGCCCGGAAAAGAAGATTGATACCTTCATTCTCAACGGAGCAGAATGTGAACCGTATCTTAACGGAGATTACCGCATTATGGTGGAACATACGGAACGCCTTGCAGCCGGTGTGAAAATTGCCATGAAATCCCTCAATGTGAAAAGAGGTATCGTGGGAATCGAGGACAATAAACCGGAAGCGGTAAAAGCCATGACAGAGGCCCTAAAGGGAACCGACGTTCAGGTTGTGGCAGTGCCCACAAAATACCCTCAGGGTGCGGAGCGAATGCTCATCAAAGTGCTTGCGGAGCGGGAGATCCCGGCAGGAAAAAGACACTCCGACATCGGCGTGGTGGGAATGAACGTTTGTACCATCCACTCCGTAGCAAATGCAGTGATCAGCGGAATTCCGCTGATTGAGAGAGTTGTCACCGTGGCGGGAGACGCAGTGGCTGAGCCGATGAATGTCATGGTTCGCATTGGAACAAGCTTCAAGGACGTCATAGAGTTTTGCGGCGGACTGACAAAGACGCCGGATAAGATCATAAACGGAGGCCCCATGATGGGTTATTCCCAAGGCTCCATGGAAGTACCTGTGGTCAAAGGGGTTGCCGGGATTCTGGCAATGACGAAAGAAGCCCTTTGCGACGGTGAGGAAGAGGCTTGCATCCGCTGTGGAAGGTGTGTTGAGGCTTGTCCCATCGGGCTGGTTCCCAGCATGCTGAGCATCCTGGGAGAGAAGGGAAAATACGAAGAAGCAAAAGAGAAATTTGGCATTTTGAACTGTATCGAGTGTGGAAGCTGCTCTTACGTCTGCCCTGCAAAGAGGAACATCGTTCAGTACATACGATACCTGAAAAACCTGAATTGGGAGCATTCCCCACATCATAAATAAGGAGGAAAACAGCATGAGCGCACAAATCAACGCTGCGGAAACGCTATTATCGGTTTCAACAGCGCCATACATAAAAAGCGAAGACACCGTCAGCAAGATCATGTGGAAGGTCAATCTGGCACTGGCTCCTGCGGCAATTTTCGGCGTGATCTATTTCGGAGTACCCGCACTAATCAATATCGTCGTTTCTATCATCGCTGCAGTTGCTGCGGAGTATGCGGTTCAGAAAATCAGAAAGGTGAGGATCACCGCTTTTGATGGCAGCGCCTTCTTGACGGGCCTGCTGCTTGCAATGTGTATCTCACCGGAAATGCCGCCCTATATGACGGCCATCGGTTCTGCCATTGCAATCGTCATTGCAAAGCATTCCATGGGGGGGCTGGGTCAGAATATCTTCAACCCGGCGCACATCGGAAGAGCGGCTTTGATGGTTTCCTGGCCCATTGCCATGACAACCTGGTCGACCATAAAAACACCTGTCGACGCAGTGACCAGCGCAACACCATTGGGTATCTTGAAACTTCAGGGCTATTCCGAGCTCCTTGAAACCTTTGGCGGCCGTTCCGAGCTTTACAAAGCACTGTTTCTTGGAATGAGAAATGGAAGCATTGGAGAGACCTGCACCGTTCTGCTAATTATTGGCGGATTGTTTCTGGTTTGGAAGAAGATTATCAACTGGCAGATTCCAGTGGTGATGATTGCAACAGTAGGTGTACTGACCTGGATCTTCGGGCCGGAGGGCTTTTTTACAGGAGACCCGGTATTTCACATGATGGCAGGCGGTCTGATCATCGGAGCATTCTTTATGGCCACCGATATGGTTACTGCTCCCATCACTAAAAGGGGACAGATCATCTTTGCAATCGGAGCGGGCATGATCACATCACTGATTCGTCTCAAAGGCGGATATCCCGAAGGCGTTTGTTACTCCATCCTGCTGATGAACTGTGTGACGCCTCTGATTGATCTTGTGATCAAGCCTAGAATTTACGGAACAGGGAGGTAGCAAAATGTCAGAAATACATGATACACATGCAGCCCATGTGGAAAAAGAATATTCGATTCTGCAGATCGCCATGAATCTGACCATAGCCTGTTTGGTTTCAGGAATCATTCTGGCAACGACATATTTTATCACCCATCCCATCGCAGTGGAGAAAGCCAAAATGCTGGAAGAGCAGGCCATGAAGGACCTTGTGGCAGAGGCGGATACCTTCAATGCTGTGGAGGGACAGGAAGGCTGGTTTGCCGCAGAAAAGGGCGGCAGCATCATCGCCTATATCGTTCCCAGTGAGAGCAAGGGATATGGCGGAACCATCAAGATCATGGTAGCCGTATCGATGGACGGAAAGGTAATTGACTACAATATCTTGTCCATGAATGAAACCCCGGGACTCGGGGACAGTGCTGCAAAGGAATTCTTCAGAGACAGAATCAAGGGGAAAACCTCAGATGATCTGATCGTTGTAAAAGATCCTTCCAACAAAGAGAATGTCCAGGCACTCACCGGAGCCACTATCACTTCCAGGGCAGTAACCGACGGAGTTCGGGCCGCTGTGGATGAGGTGACTGAATTTACGGGAGGGAAATAGAATGAGAAACCTTTGGAATATCTATAAAAAGGGACTAATCGACGAAAATCCAATCTTTGTACTGGCTTTGAGCCTATGTCCTGCCTTGGCTGTTACCACCTCCGTGGTTAACGCCTTTACCATGGGACTTTCGGTTATGTTTGTTATTACTGCAAACAACGTCTCTGTGTCCCTGATCAGAAATCTGGTCAATCCCAAGGTCAGGGTGCCGGTTTACATTACGTCCATCGCCACCATCGTTACCTTTGTAGAACTGGTGCTTGAGGCTTTCGCACCGCTGCTTTACAAAGAACTGGGCATCTATTTGGCGCTTGTGGTAGTATTTGCCATTATCCTGGCCAGAGCAGAAGTGTTTGCATCAAAAAATAAGGTCATTCCTTCCTTCTTTGACGGACTCGGTATGGGCAGTGGTTTTACCCTCGCTATGGTAATCATCGGTGTGATCCGCGAGCTTTTGGGCAGTGGAACCATCCTTGGACATACCATTCTTGGTGCTTGGTACAATCCTGCACTGATCATGATTCTTCCTCCGGGAGCATTCCTCCTGATCGGTTACATGATCGGTGGCCTCAAGGTCTATGAGGCGAAGAAAGCAAAAAAATTGAGGGAGGTTGACGCACAATGACGGAATATCTTTTGCTGTTTATCAGTGCAGCCATCGTAAATAACTTCGTTTTAACCCGGTTTCTAGGGCTGTGTATCTTCTTTGGAGTTTCCAAACGACTGGATGCCTCCCTTGGTATGGGAATGGCCGTTACTTCGGTAATCACACTGAGCTCCATGCTGGCATGGGTTGTGTACACCTTTGTGCTGCTGCCGCTGGATCTGGTTTTTCTGAAGACTGTAGTGTTCGTACTGCTCATTGCCAGCTTCGTTCAGCTCCTGGAGATGATCATCAAGAAGTATGCCCCGGCACTCTACGGGATGTGGGGGATCTATCTGCTGCTCATCGCAACAAACTGCGTGGTTCTCGGTGTTCCGCTTATCAATGCTGAATCGGGTTTCACGTTTATGAAAAGTGTTGTGAATGCCCTTGGCTCGGGCGTGGGCTTTGCCATTGCCATCGTGCTGATGGCCAGCCTGAGAGAAAAGCTGGAATACGCTGACGTACCAAAACCTTTGCAGGGAATGGGTATCGCATTTATTCTTGCCGGCATGCTGGCACTGTCATTCCTCGGTTTCTCAGGAATGATCAAGATATAGGAGGGGTGAGAATCTATGTATACTGCTTTCATGATATTAGTCATAATGGTTGTGGTGGGGCTGATCTTCGGATTAATCCTGGCCGTTGCCAATAAAAAATTTGCCATTGAGTCCAATCCGCTGATCCATCTGGTGGAGGAAGCGCTCCCCAAAGGACAGTGTGGTGCCTGCGGCTATGCGGGATGTATTGCTTATGCAGAGGCCGTGGTTACAGACCCCGATGTTTCGCCCAGCCTCTGTATTCCTGGAAAGGCAGTTGTTGCCAAGATGGTGGCAGAGCTTACAGGAAAGGCAGCCGCTGAGGTGGAACCCAGAATTGCCCGAATCAAGTGCGGCGGAAGTGCTGACAAAGCGGTCAATGCCTTCCGTTACAGCGGAATCCAGGATTGTGTCGCCGCAAACTATACCCAGGGAGGACACAAGGGCTGCAAGTACGGCTGCCTTGGATTTGGTACCTGCGTCAAGGCTTGTCCTTTTGATGCACTTGAAATGGGAGAGAATGGACTGCCCGTTGTCAATCAAAAACTGTGTACTGGATGTGGTGCCTGTGAGGCTGTCTGCCCGAAAAAAGTCATCGCCATGCAGCCTCAGGGTGCAAAAGTCACTGTAGACTGCAACTCCAAAGATAAAGGTGCAGCAGCAAGGAAACTCTGCTCTTCCGCCTGTATCGCCTGCGGTCTCTGTGTAAAAAATTGTCCTCACGGAGCAGCAAAAATGGAAGATAATCTCGCTGTGGTTGATTCGCATATCTGCGAGACCATATGCACCGAGGCAACCTGCACTGCCAAGTGTCCCACAGGCGCAATTCTCAAACTGATGTAATTGCAGGTGTCCGGGTTCCGGGTTCATCCCTTTTTCGGAACGCCGGACAGGGTAGCATGTTTAGCAATAAGAGAAGGGGATGTCCCTCCAGAGGCACCCCTTACTCTTGATTTATTGAAATTGATGATCAATATCTTGCTAAGAATGATCTTTTTCGTGATTGTTCCAATGGTAGATCACTTGTACAACTCCTGAGGAGAAGACTTTTGTATCAACCAGTTTTAAGTTGAGCCGCTGTTTTAAATCCACAAACTTCTTTTTATTGTGAACCAAGTTCCAGATTTCCTTTTCGGCATCTGGATCTTCATCTTTAGGAATATATTGTCCCCATAGATCATAACTTTTTCTGCCATATAGGATGGTGTCTATTTGGGTTAAGAAATCAGGAAAGCCCATATCTGGATCCATAATGCACCAATCAACTTCACCGTTTTTACCTTCAATAAAACCATCTAACGTAACTGCCAAATCTAAAATTACTCTTCTGGGTATTCTATTCTTAGTCATATCGTTTCCTCCGTGCAAGCTTTAATTTTTCACTTTTGTATAATATAACATGAATCATTTTCGTACGTGAAACCTTTCCAATCGAGACTCAGAGGACATTCAATCTTATAATTCCAATTGATGATTTAATAAAACCGTATCTACTTATAAAAAACAAAAAAGCTTTCAAAAAACTCTTGGCTTGTAGCCATTGAAGCAGAGAAATTTGCGAAGTACAATGACGTTGATAAACAATTAACATAGCCCGTGTAATGTGGTTATACATTGATTAAGGAGTGATGGTTATGATGTATTGCAAATATTGCGATTACTACTCAGAAATGGGAGCGAAGCCGGAATCCGCAGAGACGAAAGCCTATTGTGAATTTGCCGACTATATTTTTACTTCCGATGTGGAAGATATTGATATTGAGAATCCATGTAAGGGGATCACGTATCAGGATTACCTGAATTCATTGCATGAGGGTCTCAGAATCAGAGTGTCGGCTTAGTAAGCTACAGCCGACACATGCCATTATATTTTTTTTTGCGTTATTTCATGTATATTGTATACAAAAAAAGAACAGGTGATTCAAGATGATTAAAATAGCAGTTATAGACGGGCAAGGGGGAGGAATCGGCAGGCAGATTATCGAAGCACTCAGACGGGAGCTTCACTGGAATGTCGAAATTCTCGCCCTTGGAACAACCTCACTGGCTACTGCCGCCATGATGAAATCAGGGGCGAAGGAAGGGGCCACCGGAGAAAATGCAATTGTTTATTCCTCTCAGAGAGTTGATTATATTCTGGGTTCCGTAGGCATCATCACAGCAAATGCGATGCATGGCGAAGTGACACCGGCGATGGCCAGGGCGATCTCCGATAGTTTCGCCAAGAAGATATTGATTCCCTTAAGCAGCGGGAACATTGAAATCGTAGGAGTAGATAAGAGCATCCCTCTCCCGAAAATCATTGATAACGCTGCCCGCATGATCAGTACCCTGATCTATGAGGAAGAAGGCGAACGCAGACCGGAGCGCAAACATATTGTCTGAGGGAATAGGTAAGCAGAATATTTGTTTTTATAAGGGAAACGTTGATTCAGCCGGACAGCACACCTAACTCGCAAAGAATTGAGTAAATCTACGCGAGCTGAAGTACTTCCATGGATCAGCGTTGCCTGAATGTTACAGAGGAGGTCCCATTTGAGCACAACATTTGATCTATCCATTGTGAATGAAATTATTGATTCGCTTGGATGCAAGCCGAGCGCTATCATTGCCATATTGCAGAGTGTACAAGAGCGCTGCAGGTATCTCCCCGAGGAAATTTTTCCGTATCTTTCGGAGAAGCTTGGGGTCAGTGAAGCAAGCATCTACAGCGTAGCCACTTTTTATGAGAATTTCTCACTTGAGCCGAAAGGAAAATATGTCATCAAGATCTGTGACGGTACAGCATGTCACGTCAGAAAATCCATTCCGATTCTTGAAAAGCTTAGAAAAGAATTGAAGCTTACGGAAAAAAAATCTACCACTGATGATCTGAGGTTTACGGTAGAAACCGTATCTTGTTTAGGCGCCTGCGGTCTTGCACCGGTCATTACTGTGAATGACAAAGTATATCCCGCTATGACGCCGGATAAGGCAGAGCTTCTGCTTCGAGAGTTACGAGAGGAGACGAAAGATGCTTAACAACAGAGAAGAATTAAAAGCATGCCGCGATACATATGGAAAACT
>JAQSXD010000190.1 GCA_029266295.1 Bacillota bacterium
GGAATCCTAATATTAGAAATATGGGTTGATGAAAAAAGGAGAAGAAAATGCGTTTAAATAAATTTATTGCTCAGGCAGGAGTCGCCAGCCGCAGAAAATCGGACGAGCTTGCCAAGCAGGGGAAAGTAAAGATCAACGGTGCCGTCATGACGGAGATGGGCTATGATGTGAAAGAGGATGACGTTGTGGAGGTTAATGGCAAGGTCATCAAGCAGGAGGCAAAAAAGGTCTATATCATGCTCAATAAGCCCAAGGGCTTTATCACTTCAACGAGAGATGAAAGGGACAGACCGACGGTAATGGAGCTTGTTACGGACGTCAATGAGCGTTTGTTTGCCATTGGAAGGCTGGACTATAATACTTCAGGAATGCTGCTCATGACCAATGATGGAGATCTGGCGCATAAACTGGCTCATCCAAAACACCACATCTACAAGACCTACCGGGCAAGAGTGTCAGGACAGCTGTCTGCGGAAAAGGTTGCGAAGCTGAGGAACGGAGTGGATATCGGAGGCTTTGTCACTTCCAAAGCGGTCGTCAATGTGATTAAGCAGGTGGAACGGTCGGCTATTGTGGAGATCAAGATCTTCGAGGGCAGAAACAGACAGGTTCGCAAGATGTTTTCCGCTGTAGGGAATAAAGTCATGGATCTGGAGCGAATTGCCATCGGAGAACTTTATCTGGGACATCTGATGCAGGGCCATTATCGCAAGCTTACAAAGCAGGAAGTGGATTATCTGAAAGATTGCTAAAAGCTCCTTTTCATTGTTACAGTAGCATTCCCTCTGAATCCGTTCATTAGGAGAAAAAGACAAAAATGAATCTAATCACAAAACCTACAGCATTGGCTATGAAAATAATAGAAGAATATATTAAACCCGGTGACGTTGTTGTGGATGCCACCGCTGGAAACGGTCATGATACGCTGGTTCTTGCCAATTTAACGGGGACTGGAGGCAAGGTTTATGCTTTTGACGTTCAGCCTCTGGCCTTGGAACAAACAAAAACCCTTCTTGAAAAAGAGGGGTTTTTCCATAACTGCACGCTGGTGTTGGATTCTCATGAAAATATGGGAAGCTATATACCGGAATATGAAAAGAAAGAAATTTCTGCGGTGGTATTTAATCTTGGATATCTCCCCGGAGGACAAAAGGAAATGACAACGCAGACCGAGGCAACCCTTGCGGCAGTAGAACAGGCGCTGCACTTGATCCGCATAGGAGGAATCGTAGCGGTGACTATGTATCCCGGACATCCTGAGGGGGCAATGGAAAGAGCCTCGCTGCTGCATTTTTCAGAGAATCTATCTCAAAGGATATATCATACGGCTTATCTTTCTTTTCCCAATCAGAAAAAGAGCCCGCCGGAATTATTGCTCATCACAAGAAAATGCTGAGAAGCGCACCGCCAAGCGGTGCGCTTCATATTATATGGGAAAACGCTGATTTATCATCTTCGTAGGCACCTTCAAGTAATCAGCGTTTTCTCAAAACATTTAGCATGGAGATGTTTCTATTGGGATCAGAACTAATATTGCTTTCGGTTTTTATCATTGCGGTAATCGGAAAAGCAAATACAGTTGCCATTGCCACCGGAATTTTACTTGGGCTGAAGCTGGTCAGAATCGATCAATACATATACCCCTTTCTGGAAAAAAACGGCTTAACCTATGGGATCATCATTCTGGTCGCAGCAATTCTTCTTCCCATAGCCAGCGGTAAGATCACTGCTGACAGTATCAAAGGTATCTTTGCGTCATGGATCGGTATCGCTGCTTTTGGCTTATCCTTTTTCACCACATACTTAAGTGGGCGGGGATTGGATTTCCTCACGGTACAAGGCCATAGCGACGTGATGCCGGCTATGATCCTAGGCGCTGTAATCGCTACGGCGTTTTTAGGGGGTGTTCCTGTTGGACCGCTGATTACCAGCGGTCTATTAGTACTTGTTATAAAAATTGTAGAAATTTTTAAAGGATAGACCGTACCATAAGATAGGAAGATAGATGGCACCGCAAGATGAAAAGACAGATCAAAAGCAGAAGCCCGGGTCTTTGCAAGACCCGGGCTTCTGCCGATGGGAATACTATGTCAAATGTACGCTTACTTTCTTTTTGATTCTTTCGGCGTCACGCAGATGCCTTCCGCCCTGCAGACAACGATGGGCTCTTCGAGGAAATCCGCAGCGGAAGGGCTGATGTCGGGTCTTGCCGCAACAACTTTCTTCGCTTCGAATCTCATTTTTCTGGATGTGTTTCCCACTTCGTAAATTTCTCCGTATGCTTCGATATAATCCCCAGCAAACGTAGGTGCCAGAAATTGAATGTCGGTATACTTCAGGAACAGTCCCTCATCACCGTCGAGCTTGATTAGAAGCTCCGTCGCAACGTCACCGAAAAGATGCACCATATGTGCGCCGTCAACCAGGCTTCCGCCGTAATGCGCATCTTTATGGGACATTCTCAGACGAATCGTTGAAGTTATTTTTTCCATCTCAATTCTCCTCTTTGATCTTTCTTTGTTTGTATAATGTTATAACATGCAGACGCTTATTCCTGCATGTTATATTGAACGCTGCATCGACAGCAAAGTTGCTGCTTATTATGAACTGCGTTCAATATTTTATCCTAAAAAAATAATTTGCAAATAATGTGCCAATCAGTTATCCTTGTATTATGCGAACAATGAACCGATTATGCATCGCCCCTGGGATGGGGTGATGCAAAAAGTACGTGAAAGGAGGCGTGTTGCGATGGCAGAAAATTGCTATGGAATGAAACGGGTGATTGAACCGAAGCATGTGCTGTCTACCTCAGCATGGAAGGTGGATAACAACAGGGAAATCCATCCCAATGAAATGCGGGTGTCTATCAAAAAGCTTCATTTGGAAAGTACGAGTTTTAAACAGATTTGTATCGAATCTAACAACAACCTTGACAAAATCAAGGATCGAATCATAGATATTGTCATAAAAAGAGGGAAGCTTCATAATCCGGTCACCGACACCGGGGGGTTGCTCTTCGGTGTTGTAGAGAAGATTGGGGAGGAATATGACAATCAATACGGCCTTGCGGTAGGAGACGAGATCATTTGTAATGCGTCACTGGCTGCGATTCCACTGTATATCAGCCGCATCACAAAGCTTGATATGGCGTACAATCAAGCGGATGCCGAAGGATACGCAATTCTTTTCAATGAATTTCCAATTGTGAAAAAACCGGAAGGAGTTCCCATTAACCTGCTGCTTTTCGCATTTGATGAATCGGGGACCATGTATACCGTAAGCAGCTGCGCCAAGGATAAAAAGAATTTTCTTATTGTTGGCAGCAATCTGCTGACGAACGCTCTATACGGTTATGCCATCCGCAATGTAGCTGGCCCGGATGTTCGGATCGTCTGTCTGCTGGACAGCAAGTCTGACGTGATGGTTAAGGGAAAGAGCATCGAGCTGCTGCTGAACAATGTCTTTACGGAAATCTATTATGTAAACATATTAAAGCCCATGGAATGCATGGAAAGCCTGCAGATGGATTCCATGTTCGATCTGAGCGTCAACTGCGCCGATATCCCGGGGGCAGAGACCATTAATATTCTTGCCACCAAATCTGGCGGTACGGTTTGCTTTGCGAACCTGATCAATAATTATAACATCGCTTTGTATCTGACAGAAGCAATATCAAGGCAGCTTGACATCCGCTGTGCAGTGGGATACCTGAAGGAATACGACGAATTTGACATCAAGATTGTGCAGGGACTGGCTCCGTTTCTGGAACGAGCGGCAGTCACGGAAATGAAGGTTGAGGATGACATTGCTTATCCGCTGGGGAGAATGAGAAAAGGGTTTGAACTATCCGGCTACCGCAAGAGTCTAGTGGAGGATTTTATCTGCGAAAGCAGAGCGATGGCCATTGTTGTGGATGAAATCCTCAGTGTGGCAAAATACGATTGCAACGTTTTGATTACCGGGGATACGGGGGTCGGAAAAGAAAAGGTGGCCTCGATCATTCAGAAGAACAGTAACCGGAGAATGCAACCTTTTATCAAGATTAACTGCGCTGCGATTTCTGATAATCTCATCGAATCCGAATTCTTTGGATATGAGAAAGGCTCCTTCACCGGAGCAAATGCTGCTGGAAAAAAAGGATATTTCGAACTGGCGGACAACGGGATTATCTTTCTGGACGAGATCGGCGAGCTTCCTCCCGACTTGCAGGCGAAGCTTTTGCGCGTCATCCAAGACGGAGAGTTTTATCGAGTGGGGGGGACTGAACCTATCAAGACCAATGTCAGAATTATCTCCGCAACCAACCGGGATCTGGAAAAGCTGATTGAGGAAAAGAAATTCAGAAGAGATCTCTATTACAGGCTTAACGTATTCCCCATCAGAGTACCGGATCTCAATGAGAGAAGGGCAGAAATCCCTGCATTGGTGGAATATTTCATGGGCAAGTATACTGAGAAGTTTGGAATGAAGCGTTCCATTGCAGAGGACGCCCTGGCATATCTGAAGGAATGCAGTTGGCCCGGAAATATCAGAGAACTGGAGAACGTGGTCCAGAGACTGCTGATCTCATGCAAAGGAGAGGTGATCACCGTTTTGGATGTGATGAAAGAGCTGCACGCGGATCTGTTTGATAAAATCAGTGTGAATTATGACGAACCGGCATTTGAAGACGCAGAGAAAATCAATCTCGATGATATGGTGGATAACTTTGAAAAGAATATTATCCAGTATGCATGTGAAAAACACGGCTCGACGAGAAAGGCCGCAAAAGCCATCGGAATCAGTCAAACTCAGCTGGTAAGAAAGAAAAATAAATATAACATTCCTTAAATATAGCGAACATTCAAAAAATGCGAAATTGACGTTTGAAAGCTGAATCTTGCCTTTCAAACAAACGAATGTAGATGATGGATGGAATGCATTCTCAAGGGCAAACTATGAAGTGAGTCCGGTTGAAAATGCACTCCATTCTTTTTTTTGTTCGCACGAACCATTAACGGTTCGCATGAGAAACGAAATTTTGTCATAAACGGTTCGAAGTACATCAAGACTATGGAATTTTCAACGTAGGTCAGTTGGCACACTAATTGCTATAAATATATGCATGATATTAAATTCAATAATTAATGATTATTTTTAAGTATTTAATCTAGGAGGAAACACAATGAAAAAAGGATGCCCATTCGGTACACACAGAGTAATCTCACCAAAAGGAGTATTGCCGCAGCCGGCTGACGTCATCGATAATACGATGGAAATTTACGACAACGAAGTTTTAATCGACGTCCAGACCCTGAACGTTGATTCTGCAAGCTTCACCCAGATAGAAAGACAGGCAAACGGAGATATTGAAGAGATCAAGAAGATCATGCTGGGAATCGTAGCAAAGGCTGGAAAGCACAAGAATCCGGTAACAGGCTCCGGCGGAATGCTCATCGGAACGATAAAGGAAGTTGGACCGGCTTACGAAGGCGACCTGAAAGTGGGAGATAAAATTGCTACATTAGTATCCCTTTCACTGACCCCGCTGGTAATCGAAGAGATTCTTGCAGTAAGACCTGACATTGACCAGGTAGACATCAAAGGACAGGCGATCCTGTTCCAGAGCGGAATCTATGCGGTACTGCCTAAAGATCTTCCCGAAACACTGGCACTTTCCGTACTTGATGTTGCAGGAGCACCTGCGCAGACTGCGAAACTGGTCAAGTCCGGCGATACCGTTGTTGTGATCGGCGGTGGCGGAAAATCAGGACTGCTCTGCCTGTACGAAGCAAAGAAAAGAGCCGGTGTAACCGGTAAGGTCATATGTATCGGCGGAAGCGAAAAGAGCACTGACAGAGCAAGAAAGCTCGGTCTGGCAGACGAATATTTCGCAGCAGATGCCACAGATGCGCTTGCAATCTACAATAAAATTTATGAGCTGACCGATGGAAAGCTTGCTGACGTAGTAATCAACTGCGTAAATATTGAAAACACAGAAATGGCCAGCATCCTTGCATGTAAAGACGATGGAACCGTATACTTCTTCAGCATGGCAACCAGCTTCACAAAAGCTGCATTAGGTGCAGAAGGCGTAGGCAAAGACGTCAACATGATCGTAGGAAATGGATACTGCAAAGGTCACGCAGCAATCTCCCTTCAGGTGCTGAGAGAGTGTGCGCCTTTAAAGGAATTGTTCGCTGAGATGTACGCATAAGCTTGTAAAATTTGCCCACAGCGTTGCCTTTTTTCCGCAGCTTCAGCTGCAATGGGAAAACGGACAGCGTAGCAAGCAAAGCTTGCGAAGGAGCAGACTTGTCTGCGTTGTTGTGCTGCCGTCGCTCGGTGCTCACGTACGGGAAGTACGTTCCGCTCTCGCTTGGCTGCACGCCTAGCCTTTTTTCCGCAGCTTTAGCTGCAGTGGAAAAACGGACAGCAGGGAGCGGAGCGAGTCGGAGGCGAAGCCGTTGCTGTGAACAAATTTTCCTGCGCTTGGCGGTAAGGGCTTGCTATAACGGATGCAGTGTTATTGGGGAAGCCGTTGGGATAGAAATAAGTAGCTTACATAGGTAAGCATAAAAATTTTGTTTATTTAATCTAAGAGCTGAACGAAAAGGGACTTGGCGGGAGAAATCGCACATGGATGCGGTTTCCCTGCGTAAGTCCGCCTTGCATTTTGGCAGGCGGACAAAAAAGAAAGGAAAGAAGGGAAAACTGCAATGTCAGAAAGAAGAAATTGGAAAGAGATCGAAGCATGGAAAAATGTTACCGATGCAGAATGGAATGACTGGAAATGGCAGGTTGCCAACAGAATTACCTCCGTTGAGCAACTGAAAAAGATCATCAACCTGACGCCCCAGGAAGAACATGACATTAACGAAACGCTGAAAAGCTTCCGTCTTGGAATTACCCCCTACTATGCATCCTTGATGGACGCTGATGATCCAAGATGTCCTGTCAGAATGCAGGCAGTTCCTATCATTGCGGAAACCCACAGAAGTGATGCAGATATGCTTGATCCGCTGCATGAAGATGAGGATTCTCCTGCACCTGGATTGACCCACAGATATCCCGACAGAGTATTGCTTCTGATTACGGATCAGTGCTCCATGTACTGCAGACACTGTACAAGAAGAAGACTGGCTGGAGAAAAAGACGGCGCAAGAAGCATGGATGATATCAA
>JAQSXD010000191.1 GCA_029266295.1 Bacillota bacterium
GTCAGCATAAAAGTAAATGTCATCGTGAAGATGCCTGCTGCAATTGCCCCATAGAGTTTCCCATAATTGTGATATGATGCTGCAAAATTAATTATGCCGGTGGCCATGCCTCCACCCAAACTGATCAGCAGATGGGTTTTCAGCGAAGGGACAAGCTTTCTGTCCCAGATGCCGTTTTTAATACAGGCTACAAGCAGATAAAATGCCAGCAGCATAAAGACAATGAATTCCCCCGCGATTTCCCGCAAATCCCCTGCTTCCGCTATCATCAGCTGAATTATAATTGCTGCAAAAAGACCCCAGAAAGCAAACCAAACGCCAAAGTGTTCTATTCTCAGCAGCTTTTGCTCCTGCATCTCATCCAGTCTATTTTTACCTTTCATCCTCATTCTCCTCCTCCCAAAAAAGATCGTCCAGGGTTTTGCCCAAGGCCTTGCAGATTGCTCTGCATAATTTAATCGTTGGATTATATTCGCCCTGCTCGATCGCATTAATGGTCTGTCGTGAAACACCTACCGCTAGAGCCAGGTCTTTCTGTGTCATATCCAGCTGCACCCGGGCAACCTTGATTTTAATATTTCGCCCCACACAATCACCTCCTTTTTCATCATAATATAGTATATAAGACAAAATGTCAAATATATATTACATAAAAATGAAATTTTTTGGTCAGGGGGAGAATTGAAAGGTGAGTTTCCCGTTTGTAAGTTGAGCTTCCCAATTTGAAATTAACTGAATTCAGTTGCTTAACACTTCCATATGTAGTAAAGTTAGCATTAACTAACGCGCCAAGATGTGGAGGTATCTCTTTTATGGAAATCTTAATTCAAAAGTTATATGAGCCTGGAATCCTGAAAATTGTCGCTGAGGGAAAACGCGCAGTATTCAGTCTCCAAAACAGCAGCGGTTACGGAGTAATGACAAGGTATGAAGTGTTTCCCGGCATTGACTTGATTTACAATGATATGCATTTAGAGGACTGTGATGAGAACAAGAAACCAAATCAGGATATTATGGAGATTAATCATTGCCGCGTAGGAAGGTTTGAATGTGAATTTCGAAACGGCACTTATGTTTATCTTTCGGAAGGCGATCTTGCCATCAATATGCTGACAAATAAGCCGAAGCATTCTTGTTTTCCGCTTGCACATTATCACGGAATTTCTGTGGTGATCGACCTGAAGCAGGCAAACAAAGCACTCTCCTGTTTATTGCCCGCCCTTGGCGATATTACCATTGATCTTTACCGAATCCGGGATCATTTGTGTGCAGGAGACACCTGCTTCATCATGCGGGCTGAGCCTTCCATCGAGCATATCTTTTCTGAACTCTATACTGCTCCAGAGCGTTTAAAGTCCGGCTACTTCAAGCTAAAAATTTTAGAACTGCTTCTGTTTCTCAGCGACACCGAACTCAAGGGGTTTCAAGAAGAGCGTCTCTACTTTCACAAGGTTCAAGTATCAATAATCAAAGACATCAAGGATTATCTGGTTGCCAATCTTGAACGGCATATTACTTTAAAGGAGCTATCAGAGGAGTTCGGCATTCCTCTTACTTCTATGAAACTTTGTTTTAAGGGGGTATATGGAACTCCCGTCTATTCTTATATGCTCTCCTATCGCATACAGACCGCGTCTGCGATGCTGCGAAATACTAACGAAAAAATCACTACAATTGGAACGAGAGTCGGTTATACCAATTGCAGCAAATTTTCAGAGGCTTTTAAAAAGATTACCGGATTGTCCCCATCAGAGTATCGTGCAAGATACATGCTGACAAATGTTGTCCGACAGGAGTAAGTCTTGTCTAACAGGAGTAGCCAGCCAGATGGATAAAGCCGTATAATGTGTATAGTTTCATATCAGAAAACTGCGCTGAGGAGCGCATTTTTCTTGCCCATCGGTTAGCTTTATCTAACCGCCTTTCAAGGAGGTAATTCATGTCTGAAACACTATGGAAATATATTGTTAGAAAATTTGCGGAGATACTTTTGACATTGCTGATTGTCACATTTCTCTCCTTCCTTCTCATGAGACTCTCTCCCATTGATCCTGCCACTGCCTATGTAACCCGGAATACAGCCCATGTAACTCAAACTCAGATTGAAGATACAAAAATAGCCATGGGCCTTGACAAACCCCTTGTAATTCAGTATGGAATATGGCTTTCCAAAGCATGCTGTCTGGATTTCGGAACCTCTTTGCAGAGTGGGCGTGCAGTAACGGAAGAGGTGGGCAAAGCAATTCCGGTCAGTGTAGCCGTGGTAGTCCTAGCTGCATTTTTAATGATATTGGGTATCATTCTAATCGGCTCTCTTTCCTACTTTCTATGCAATCACTTTCTGGGTCATGTACTAACTTTTTTATGCATCATTGGCATTTCAGTCCCGCCCTTTTACACTTCAATCATCCTTTTGGATACCTTTGCCGTGAAATGGAGTTTATTCTCCGTGACAGGGAATTCCGGTCTTTTAAGGTATTGCCCCGCCGCATTCTGTCTGGCAATCTTTGGAATTAGTCTGTATTCTCAGATGTTTGCAAAAGGACTTGAGCGGGAAATGAACGAGGATTACGCCTTTTATTGCCGGTGCAGAGGGCTGACCGAGGTAAGAATTCTTTTGCGCCACGCCTTTCCGCATGTTACCGCAATGCTTCTTCCCAATTTGATGCAGGCACTGGGACTCTTTCTGGCTGGGATTACAGTGATTGAGCAGGTATTTTCCCTTCCCGGAATAGGGGGCTTAATCATACACAGTGTGATTCAGCGAGATTCACCCGTCATTCATGCACTGGTCCTCTTCCTCGCTTTTTCACTGGTATTATTAAATATTACCTCAGATCTTCTCAGATACCTGCTCTTGAAAGATAAGCCCTCAGGAAAAGGAGCCCCCATATGAAGGATGTAGGAAGGAATCCTCTGGGCACAGTTCTGCCTGCTGCAATTATTTTAATATGTATGATGGGATTTCTGTTTTCTCCCAACGATCCCTTTCATGTAGATATGAGTATGCGTTTTTTACCGCCTACGATGCAGTTCCCCTTTGGAACCGATCACATGGGAAGGTGTATCCTGTCCCGGATTCTGGAGGGAGGGAAGATAACGTTAGGGATTGTTCTCATCGGTGCATCTATTGTTTTTGTCCTGGGCATGATCATGGGAATATTATTCGGGCAGATCAAATCTGGGAAAGGCTTTCTTCTGGACAGTGTCCTGAACGCAGTAACCGCCTTGCCTCCCATCGCATATCTGATCGTCTTCATCGGTGCCTGGGGAAATGGTGTGTTTACCATGATCTTTGCAGTTACCATCTCTCTTCTGCTGCGTTTGATCAAGCTGGTAAAATCAGAAACAGAAATCGAACTGACAAAGGCATACGTATTAAGCGCGGTAGCCGCCGGCGTGTCGAAGCCAAAACTGCTGCTATTTCATGTTGCTCCAAATGTGACACAGGATGCTCTTCATTATATCTGCCTGTCCTGTGCCGACTTGATTATGGTCATTACAGGATTCTCCTTTATCGGATTGGGTCTGGGAGATAATGTCATCGATTGGGGGATGATGGTCTCCGAGTCTCGAAATTTTGTTCTTACATATCCCGGAATCATGATATATCCTGTAGCTTTCATTCTTCTGTCTACTTTTTCACTGAATCTTCTGGCAAGAGAAATTGAGAAAAGAGGTGAGATTCATGCTTGAGGTACAGAATGTTTCCGTTTTCACCGGCAATGGGTTACCGTTGCTGCGGAACATTACCTTTTCTCTGGGGCCCGGTGAGATTTTGGGGCTTACCGGGGAAAGCGGCTCCGGTAAAACAACCTTGATTAAGAGCATTATGGGAATTTTGCCAAAATCCTGCCGTTTGGTCAGTGGCAAAATACTGGCCAACAACATAGATCTGACAGCACTGACTTCTGGCGAACATCGAAAACTCTGCGGAACACACCTGGGCTTTGTACCGCAAAGTCCCATGACAGCCTTTGACAGCCGAATCAGACTGGGCACCCAGATCACGGAAACCCTCCGCCTGCGCCTGGGTCTCTCCCCCACCACAGCGACAGAGTTGGCACGCCAGCAGCTTTTTGCGGTCAACCTCAGTGACTCCACCCGGATTATGGAAAGTTATCCTTCACAGCTTTCCGGCGGGATGCTTCAAAGAGTCGCCATTGCAATTCTAATGGCACTGCAGCCCAGTTACATTCTGGCAGATGAGCCGACCTCAGCGCTTGATACGGTAAACCGCGACCTCTTGCTGAACCTCTTGCAAAATCAGGTAAGCCGAAGCGGGATACTAATGATCTCTCATGATATTGCGGCATTGAAGGCACTTTGTAAAACAGTAATGGTAATGGAAAACGGAGCGATCACAGAGAAAGGGTCTATGGAACAGCTTCTTCTCAGCCCTTGCAGGAAGTGGACCAAAGAGTTTGCGGCTGCATATCGTTTGCCTGAAAAGGAGGACTGGCTATGGACGGAATACTAGTGGAAAACCTTTGTAAATATTATTCCAATAGCTCCGGCGAGAAATTCTGTGCGCTGCAGACGGTCAATCTACGAATTGCTTCAGGCGAATTTGTTTCTCTGGTAGGCGAAAGCGGCTGCGGCAAAAGTACACTGGCTCGAATTTTGATCGGTGCAGAAAGGCCGGACAGCGGAAAATTCCTCCTCGACGGGGAGGACACTACGACCTGGACCTATCATCAGTGGCGATTAAGAAGGCACAAGCTCCAGGCAGTATTTCAGGATGCTGCCGGAACACTGAATCCCTGCCTTTCCGCCTACAAAAATGTGGAGATTGCATTGGCAAGTCTGACAAAGTTGAGCCGCAGTCAACGCCATGACCGCATTTTGGAATTAATGGAGCGAACAAATATGCGGGAGGAATTGCTGGAAGTCCCGGTCAGACAGCTCTCAGGAGGAGAACAACGAAGGCTGGCACTTCTTCGAGCCTTATCCATTAATCCGAGTTATCTGGTTCTTGATGAGGTAATCAGCGGGTTGGATCTGATTTCTTCTCACTCTGTGCTTTCCCTTTTGGAACAGTACCATAAGGAACTTGGCTGTGCATGCCTGTTTATTACCCATGACAGAGATAGCGCTTATCGGGTATCTGATCGGATCATCGAGATGCGGCAGGGTTCAATGATCCTTGAGGGCTCCAGAAAAGGCGGCTGAAACAGCTTCGACAATTAAGGTTTCGGTTTATGCAACAAAATTATTTATCATTAGTTAGAAAGGAATCTCAATATGAACAGAAAAACCAAATTTACTTATTTGCTGTCTCTTATTCTATGTGTGGCACTGATTGCAGCTGCTCTTTCCGGCTGTTCCGGTGGCAGCGCACAGTCAGGGAAAGACAGCGCATCCGGTCAATCAAAGATCCTGACAATGGCAACAGGTCATGAGATCAATACACTTTACCCCCTGAACATGGACCCCCAGAATAACATCACAACCAAACTTTGCTATGACACCCTCGTAAACTACGTAGATGGCAAGGTTGTTCCAAGCCTTGCAGAAAGCTGGAGCTTCAGCGAAGACGGAAAGGCTCTGACCTTCGTTCTAAAACAGGGAGTTACCTTTCATGACGGCAAACCTTTTAATGCAGAGGCCGTTAAGGCGGTATTTGAATTCGCCCATTTGAATCCTAATTTCGGAGGCATCAAGGCGGTCGCCAATCTGGAGCGGGTGGATGCAGTTGATGCGTATACGGTAACGTTCCACTATCCTACTCCCTATTTTGCTTATCTGACGGATTTCTGCTATCCAGAGGTAATGACCCTGGTATCCCCAAGTGTACTGGAGGAGGGAAATTATCAGACGATGAAAGGAGTTGTAGGAACAGGTGCATATAAATACGAGGAAATCAAAAATGGAGAATTTGTTCGCTTCGTAAGAAATCCGGAATACTGGGGCGCCGCACCATATTATGACGAAGTGATTGTAAAATACATTCCAGAGGCATCCACCCGGGTCCAGGCGTTGAAAAATGGAGAGGTAGACATGATCTACGGCAACGTACTCCTCTCCTGGGATGATTATGAGCAGGCTCTGGCACTGCCCAATGTTGAAGGGCTTATTTCTAGCACCGATTCCGAAACCCGAAATCTGGTGCTCAATGCCTCAGGGCAATATCTCTCTGAACTTAAAGTAAGAGAAGCCGTCGCTTATGCCATTGATAAGAAAGCGTTGTCCCAGGGGCTCACATATGGCCACGAGAATGCTGCAAAAACTCTCTTTCCGTCCGGAATTCCCTATACTGACACGGTAATGAATACCACGAGAACCTTCAATCTGGAGAAAGCAGGTAAGCTGTTGGATGAATCAGGCTGGCTACTGAATACTGCAACAGGTGTCCGCGAAAAGGACGGAAAGCCTCTTTCGCTTACGTTTACCTATGATTCCGGAGAGATTATGAACAAGGCACTTTCAACAATCATTAAAAGTCAGCTGGCAGAAGCGGGGATCTCCGTTGAGACAGAAGGACAGGAGATGTACACCTGGTGGAAGGAAGGCGTTGCAGGCAATTATGATATTACCATCTGGAATACCGAGCAACCCTATACTTCTCCCCATAATTTCTTTACGCCTATGCTGAGCGCCTCACCTCATACGCTGAGTCTGGATGTGATCCCGGAAGGGGATGCTTTCAAAAACCTGATCAAAGAATTTCAGACCACCGACGATCCTGCTCGGGTAACTGAAATTTTTGACTCGCTTCTCAATATCAGCAATGACGAGGTTATGAATATTCCGCTCACCTATATCAAAGAGATGATCGTGTACAATAAGGATCGAATCGCTGGATATACATTCACAAGTACTCCCATGTTTTTTGATATTACCGGATTACAGCCGGTTCAATAACATGCCTCCTGCTACATAAAAGCGGTCAAAAGAGCCGGTCATCAGGGCGTTCATCCTGAGCGCCGGCTCTCTTTTCTGCATTTTATACTGCTTGTAACTGAAAACCATAGGGGACAAATCATCTAATGGGTAATCGTATTTGAAAAGTATCCGTATTTCATGGAATTTGCATTAGGGTTTGGGTTTGGATTGTAAAACTTCGAAGGAGCCCAGGTGTAGGGATAGG